>JAIROF010000105.1 GCA_031257655.1 Prevotellaceae bacterium
GTCTTCGTGGTATTTTTCCAACCACAAAGGAACAAAGTTCACAAAGATTTCACAAAGTGTGTTTTTGTAGTTGTTTTTTTTAACGGAAAGGTCACAAAGGGTACCTGAGTAGCTACAAACATTCTAAATTTATACCCACATGCTGCTTACTAAATGCATTCATCCTCAGCTGCTATCGGCTTTGGCCAAGCTGGGGCACGGCTCATGGATTTTGATTTCGGACGGGGGATACCCCCACCTGACGGCAAGCCATCCTAATGCCGAAAAGGTTTTTCTGAACCTCGCACAGGGGGTGCTGACGGTTACCCAAATTTTGGAGGTGCTGAAAGAAACCGTCCCGCTGGAGGCTGCGGCCGTAATGACGCCGCCGGATGGCGCCATGCAGCCCGTTTTCGACGAATATAAAAGCGTAATCCCCCATACGCCGTTCGAGTACATCAAGCAGTTTGACTTCTACGACCGGGCCAGGGAGAGCAACGTTGGGCTGCTGATTGCCTCGGGCGACGTCCGCAACTTCGCCAACCTGCTGCTAAAAGTCGGCTTTATACGAAATCCCGAAGGAAAGGGAGCGTACTGATGCGCGTAAGCCCTGTAGCTTTCCGGCAGGAGGGGCGACAATCCGAATCCGGCTAATCCTTTTTTTGAGGTGCTATGAATAGCATTGGATGAGGTTAACTCATGCTACGCATGTAGCTGTCTGGACGCTGTTTTTTTTTTGATGTGAATGATTGCTACGATTGATGGCGCATGGGCGCGACGCATAGCGCTGTAGAGACGCACGGCGTGCGTCTCACTGTGCATTGCGCATAGCGCCATTTTGTCGCGAGACGCACGCGAGACGCACGCCGTGCGTCTCTACAGCGCACCTCCTCGCTCCGGCTCCTCTACTTCGCGACCAATGGCGGAGCGGGACTTCCCGTCATTGGCAGGCAATCGCGGATTCGCTATTCGAAAAAGACCTTGAGGCAAAAAAAATTGCCCGAACTGTAAGATTCGGGCAACTTTTTTTTGGGCGTTAAAAGCTACAGCCTGCTGATTTTGAATGTCGGCTGTGCGGATAAAGGGACTCGAACCCCCACGCCTTACGGCACCAGATCCTAAGTCTGACGCGGCTACCAATTACGCCATATCCGCAGGTAACAAGTAACAGGTAACAAGTAACTTTGCTGCAAAGGTAATATATTTTTGTGGAAAAACAAAATTAACCGGACGCTGTAGATTTTTTTTCCTTAATTTACCTTATCAGCATCTCTTCACTCCTCATCTCCCCTACCCCTCATTTTCTGCAAAGCTCGGAGCAGACGATGGCCGCCGCCATAGCGACGTTGAGCGATTCTACGCCGCAGCGGGCGGAGAAGGAGGGGATGCAGCGCTTCTGCGGAATGTGCCGCGCCGCTTCGGGCGAAATGCCCCTCCCCTCGCTCCCCATCACCACGATGCAGGGCGAGCTGAGCGGCTGGCGGTAGATGCTTTGCCCCTCCAAGAACGTGCCGTACACCGGGATGCCTCGCGCCGTTGCCGCCTGCAGAAAGCCGGGCAAGCCGGTGTAGCACACCGCTACGCGCGCAATGGCGCCCATCGAGGCCTGCACCACCTTGGGGTTGTAGCAGTCGGCGGTGCTGGGCGAGCAAACCAGCGTATCTATGCCAAACCAGCCGCAGAGCCTGATGATGGCGCCAAGGTTGCCGGGATCCTGCACGCCGTCGAGCGCCAGCGTTGGCCGGTTGGCCTGTGCAAGAAGCGGGGGAGAGCCGCTGCGCGGAAGGTAAAAAACGCCCAGCATGGGCGATGGCGTTTTCAGAAAGCTGATTTTCTTCATCTCCGCTTCGGAGAGCGACACCACTTCGCCGCCGCCGCCGCCGCCACCGCCGCCGGCTATGGCAAAGATGGCGTAGGGCTTGAGCCGTGCGCGGAGATCGCTCACCAGCTTTACCCCTTCGGCTACGAACAGCCCCCGCTCGTCGCGGTACTTCTTGTGCGCCAGCGAGGCTATCAGGCGTATGGTGGATTTGCTTATCATGCTGCAAAGCTACAACAATTATGGCAGGATGTTGAATTATTTTTTGCAAAAAGTAGGTGGGTACAATTTGTATTTTTATCTTTGCGCCTGATAAAATACCGGCAAAACGCTGCCGCTATTTTGGTGGAGGAAATTATAAGCTAACTTAAAGTACGAATAGGCTTGCCGGTATTACCATTAATACGCCACATCTGCCACAAACCTTTTGCGCTGCTGCTGTGCTGCCTGCTCGCGTCGTGCTCAACGACCAAGCATGTTCCGCAGGGCGAGTACCTGCTTACCAAGGGCAGCCTCAAGGTAGAGGGCGAAAAGGGGATTGGGGAGGAAGATATTGAGCCGCTCATCAGGCAGCAGCCCAACACGACGATTTTTAGGCGGATTCCGCTATACCTGATGTTCTACAACCTTGCGTCGGAAAAGAATAGCGCCCTCAACCGGTGGCTACGCAGCGCCGGAGAGCCGCCCGTGATATTCGACAGCGCCCTGGTGGGCACTACTACGCAGCGCATGGTGCAGTACGTGGGCTACCGCGGCTACTACGGCTCTACGGCAACTGCGGCAATCTCCTACGGCAAGCGCAAAGCCGGCGTTGCCTACACGGTGAGGCTGTCCACCCCCTACCGCATTCGCAGCATTACCTACGATATTGCAGACAAGGAGATAGACACGGCGCACATGATGAGCCCCAGCGAGCGGCTCGTTAGCGTGGGCGATATATTCGACGGCGAAGCGCTGAAAAAGGAAAGCAGCCGCATATCCAACCACCTGCGCACCCGCGGCTACTACAACTTCTACGACACCTACGTCACCTACCGCGCCGACACCACTGCGGGCAACCACGAGGTCGACCTGACCATTCTGGTGGCCAGCGAGCCGCCATCGCCGGACAACCCCACCGGCAAGCACCGCCGCTTCTACGTGCAGGACTTGTCGGTGGTGCTGGAGGACAGCCCCCGCAGGGCGCCGGTAGACACCGCCGCCGCCGGATGGGATACCATTCGCGGCGCATCGTTCGACATGCTCTGCAGAAGCTGCACCGGCGAGGGCAAACGCCCCAACCTGCGCCCGGAGGTGGTTGACCTCAACAGCGCAATAGCCATCGACAGCCTGTACAGCGTACAAAAGGTCGACCGCACCTACCGCAACTTTGCCAACCTGCGCCTTTTCAGGTCGGTGGACATCCGCTTTAGCGAGCTGCCGGTGGCGCCCTCGTACGCCGATACGCTGCCCCGTCCGCTGCGCGGCGTGATGACCCTAATGCCCTCCATGCGCCAAAGCTACGAGTACGGCGGCGAAATTTCGCTGAGCGACAGCTGGCTCTTTGGCGCTTCGCTCACCGCGCACCACCAGCACAAAAACCTGTTCCGAGGCGCAGAGATATTGGACATCAGCCTGAGCGGAATATTCCAAAAGGTGAAGCTCGACGCCAACGCCGCCCCACAAAACTCCTACGAGCTGGGCGCCTCCGTTTCGCTCAACACCCCCAGCATCCTCTTTCCGCTGGACTTTGAGTTTTACCGCAGCATCTACAGCCCGCGCACGCAGGTGGCCATTTCGGGAAACTTTCAGCAGCGCCCCGACTACACGCGTGCCCTCGCCGACATAACGTTTGGCTACTCGTTGCGGAACTTCGGCAACATGATATACATATACAACCCGGTGGACATGAACTTCATAAAGGTGCTGAGCATTGCCCCCTCCTTTCAGGAGAGGATACTCGACAACCCCTACATGCTCAACTCCTACCAAGACGCCTTTTTGCTGGGCTCCTCCGTTTCGGCCATCTACAGCGCGCGCAGCGAAAGCGGCAGGGTGCGGCACTACCTGCGCTTCGACACGGAGGTAAAGGGAAACCTGCTGTGGCTGGGGTACCGGATTTTTGGCGCCAACCCCCAGCCGGCCGACAAAATGAGGCGCGCCGCCTTCGAGGTAGGGGGAACGCAGTTTGCGCAGTTTGCCAAGTTCGACGCCACGTACACCTACCTCAAGGCCTTTAGCTCGGTATCCTCCGTCGCCTTTCGTGCCCTGTCGGGGATAGGCATGGCCTACGGAAACTCCCTCGCGCTGCCCTTCGACAAGATGTACTACTGCGGCGGCGCAAACAGCCTGCGGGGATGGCAAATCCGAACGCTCGGACCAGGCTCCTACAGCGAAAGCAGCGACCTCTTCAACAGCCTGGCAGACATGCGGCTGGAGGTCAACGCCGAGTACCGCTTCCGGCTCCTCTGGAAGCTGGAGGGAGCCGTGTTTGCTGATGCAGGAAACATCTGGGCCATCCGCGACGCCGACTCCCGCGAAGGAGCCCGATTCTCCCTGAAGAGCTTCCCGAAGCAGGTAGCCATCTGCTGGGGGATAGGCATGAGGTTCAACTTTGGAGTCCTGGTCGCCAGGGCCGACTACGGCATCAAGCTCCACGACCCGGCAAACGTCAACGAAAACGCCTACTTTATTCCGCCTACAAGGTGGTTTGCCGGCGAAACAAACTCGCTCTTCCTGGCAATCGGATACCCGTTTTAATTGAGAATTGAGAATTGAAAATTGAAAATTGAAAATTGCGCGAGGCGTGATGAAACAAGGCGCAAGGTTACAAGGCGCAAGGTTACACGCTTCGCGCCATTAACCATTAACCATTAACCATTAACCATTAACCATTAACCATTAATCACTAATCACTATGACCAAGCCATCCATTCCCTCCGGCACCCGCGACTTTTCGCCTTCAGAAACGGCTAAGCGGACGTACATTTTCGACGTTATCCGGAACGTCTTCAGGACATTCGGCTTTCAGCCGCTCGAAACGCCCGCCATGGAAAACCTCTCCACCCTGCTCGGCAAGTACGGCGCGGAGGGCGATAAGCTGCTGTTCAAAATCCTCAACTCCGGCGACGCCTTTGCCAAGCTTACGCCCGACGACCTCTCCAGCGCTGCCGCCGCATCGCTCAAAACGTGCGAAAAGGGGCTGCGATACGACCTCACGGTGCCCTTTGCCCGCTACGTGGTGCAGCACCGGAGCGAAATCGCCTTCCCCTTTCGCCGCTACCAGATTCAGCCCGTGTGGCGCGCAGACAGACCGCAAAAGGGGCGATACCGCGAATTTTACCAGTGCGATGTCGACGTGGTTGGCTCCGATTCGCTGCTCAACGAGGTGGAGCTCGTGCAGGTGGTTGACGCCGTTTTCCAAAAGCTGGGCATCGCGGTGACGCTCAAGATTAACAACCGGAAGGTGCTGAGCGGCATAGCGGACTTCATGGGCGCAGGCGACCGGCTGACGGAAGTAACGGTAGCCATAGACAAAATCGAAAAGATTGGCCTGGACAGGGTGAAGCAGGAGCTGCGCGACCAGGGCATCCCAGACGAGGCTATCGCACGCCTCCAGCCCGTGCTCACGCTGACCGGAGCGCCGGAGGAGAAGCTGCAAACGCTGTGCGGCCTCCTCGCGGCCTCTGAGGTGGGCATGGCCGGAATACAGGAGCTCCGCGCCATATTCGGCTACCTGCAGCAGCTGAAGCCGGCGTGCAGCGTTGAGCTCGACTTGTCGCTGGCGCGCGGCCTGAGCTACTACACCGGCGCCATCTTCGAGGTTAAGGCCAACGGCGCGGAAATGGGCAGCATCACCGGCGGAGGGCGATACGACAACCTCACCGGAATATTTGGCATGCCCAACGTGTCCGGCGTGGGCATCTCCTTTGGCGCCGATAGAATTTACGACGTGATGACGCAGCTCGGCCTTTTTCCCGAAAGCACGCTGGTGGGCACGCAGGTGATGCTTGCCAACCTTGGCGAGCGCGAGGAGGCCTACGCCTTGCGCTTAGCCGCGCAGCTCCGCAAAGGCGGCCTGAGCGTAGAAATCTACCCCGACCGCAAAAAGCTGCAAAAGCAGCTCGAATACGCCAACCGCCGGGGTATCCCATACGTCGTGATGGCAGGAGAACAGGAAATGGCGCAGCAAAAAATTTCGCTCAAAAACCTCCGGACGGGTGAACAGCAATTGCTCACAGAAGAAGAACTTGGAGCGCAATTAGGAAGTAAGAATTAGGAAGTGTCAAATATCACCACCTCGTTTACATTCTAAGGCGCGGCAAGGCGCTATACTTTACTTCAGCAGCCCCCGTATGTGCATGTGCATGTACGCATGCGGGGGCTGTTGAGCATCCATCCGGCAGCACTGCCCCACTGCTGCCAACGCTTTATTGGGCAATTCAATTCGACTTTCGTAAGCCGCTCAATTTGTTGATTATTACCATCATCCTACGGACAATTGTTTTTTTGAGGTGCTATAAAATCCCTTTTATAGCACCTTAAAAAAAGAATTAGCCGATTTTTTTGGTGTTTTTCTCCTATAAAATTTTTGCCGAAAATTTTTACCCGTTTGCGCGTAATCTCAAAATTTCATGCTACCTTTGCTCCAATGCTACCCCTTTTAGCTGGGGAAACCCTCTAAAAGCCCCCAAAAAGGCTTGCGGCTGAGGCCAAAGCGAGCTTACTGAGGCTTCGCGCAAATTCGTGCAATTCGTGGACAAAAAAAATTCGTGTAAATTCGTGCAATTCGAGGACAAAAAAAAATTAGCGTAAATTCGTGGACAAAAAAACCAATTAACAATGAACAAATTAGCTATCTTATTCATGGCGCTGCTGGCAGCATCCTGCGGCACAAATACGCAATCCGGCAAACCCCACGCTGCTTTGGGGGATACCATTTCGTACAACGGGGTAAAGGAGAAAAGCTTCGACGAGCTTTTTTGCCCAATTGCCCCCGACGCCATCGACCCGAACATCATCGGGCTGGTGCAAAAAGAATTTATTGTCATCACCGCCGGGCGTGAGCACCACTACAACGCCATGGTAGCCAGCGATGGCGGCATGGGGGGGCTGATGGGTAAACCCGTAACGTTTTGCGGGCTGCGCGGCAGCCGCTACACCCTGGAGGTCATCCTAAAGGATTCCGTTTACACGTTTTCCTTTTTTGACGAGCGCTTTAAGGACGATTTTATGATTTTTGGAAAGCAATCGGGGCGCGACTCGCAAAAAATGAAGCAAACCAACCTCACCGCCGTGGCCACCCCGTCGGGAAAAATGACCTTTAAGGAGGCCAAAATTGTGATAGAGTGCACCCTCGCGCAAACCCACACGGTAAACCCCGACGAAGTTTACGCCGAGCACAACAAGCAGTTTTTTACCGACGCCTACAAGGAAGTCGGCTCGTGGCACAAGATTGTTTTCGGCGACATTACGGCCGCTTGGGTGCGAAAATAAGGGGGCGCCCATGAGCCCCGGAGGGGAAAAAACATCTGGGCGCACCAGATGACGCAGATTGAGCAGACCTACGCAGGTTTTGCGCAATGCCTACCTGTTAGCACGCAGGCGAATATAGCTTACCCATGAGCTGTCTGAACTCGGATTTTTTTGATTTGGATGATGATGATGGCGCATAGTTCGATGCATAGCGCCGTAGAGACGCACGGCGTGCGTCTCGCTGTGCATCGCGCCTCAGCGCCTCACTGCTATTTCGTCGCTGAGACGCACGCCGTGCGTCTCTACAGCGCCATTTCGCCGCCATTTCGCCGTTGAGGCGCTCTTTCTGCGTAACATGAGTAAATTACATGAAACGTTTCTATGCCATTTATTCTCAGTTAAATATAATTCGCCCACAGCTTGTGGGTGAATTAGTTCCCCATTAAGCAACGCTAAATGCAAAATTTCAAATAGTCGAAAAAGTTTCTATTCCATTTATTCTCAATTAAATATAATTCACCCACAGCTTGTGGGTGAATTAGGAGCAGCAGATTTAACGTATTAAAAAACAATCCTCATGAGCAAATTGATAAAAATAGACAAAGAGTATAAACAATGGATTGCCGAGCTTAGCGAAAAATTCAGGCTAAGCCGGCTGCGGGCCTCGGTACAGGTAAATGTCGAAATGCTTCGCTTCTACTGGTTGCTCGGCAGAGATATTGTGGAGTTAAAAGCGGAAAGTAAATGGGGGGACGGCGTAATTAAGGCAATCAGCCAAGATTTGCAAAAGCAGCTGCCGGAAGTGAAGGGTCTTTCCGAAACGAATATAGATTACATGAAACGCTTCTATTCCATTTATTCTCAATTACATACAATTTCCCCACAAGCTGTGGGGAAATTAGAAGATGGCGAAAAATTAATTTCCCCACAAGCTGTGGGTGAATTGGGAAGCACCGATAAATATATTCGCCAGCTTGAGGATGACCTGTTTTCCATTCCTTGGGGACACCATCGACACATCATTGACAAGTTTTATCAATCACCCCAAAAAGCCTTGTTTTATGTGCGAAAAACGAGACAAAACAGCTGGTCGCGCTCTGTACTCCTAAATTTTATAGGAACAGATTTATATGAACGCGAAAGAAAGGCCATAACAAACTTCGACGCAACCCTACCGGCTTTGCAAAGCGATTTGGCGCAAGAGATGACAAAGGACCCGTACAATTTTGACTTCTTAGCTATCACGGAGAATTATAAAGAGAAAGAGCTGAAAGAGGCGTTAGTGCAGAATATTACAAAATTCTTACTCGAATTAGGTACCGGATTTGCGTATGTAGGGCGAGAGTACCGGCTGCAAATAGGACAAACAGAAAAATTTATCGATATGCTGTTCTACAATTTAAGCATCCGATGCTACGTCGTCATTGAAATTAAGGTCAAGGAGTTCGATTCTGACAACGTAGGGCAATTAGGAACTTATATTACAGCCGTTAATCACATGCTGAAACATCCGCAAGATAATCCTACGATTGGGTTGCTTATCTGCAAAACAAAAGATAACGTGCTGGCACAATACGCTTTAGAATCAAGCTGCCAACCCATTGGCATTTCAGAATACGAGTTGACAAAATTATTTCCCGCCAATTTTAAGGGTACATTGCCTTCAGTTGAAGATATTGAGAGCGAATTAAAAGATTAAGTACCCAACTCCTGCAAATTGTTTAATTTATTGATTTGTAGCATTTTACAATAAATTGTTTGTGGGGAATCTCTAAAAACCCAACCGTAAAGGTTTGCGGCTGAGGCAAAAGCGGAGTTTACTAAAGTAAATAAGCACTTCGCCGAGGGAGCGTAACGCAGCGTTTGGAGTTTTTAGAAGTTCCATATAATATTTATTATCAACTAAATGTAATTCGCCCACAGCTTGTGGGCGAATTAGGAGATGACGAAAAATATAATTCACCGCCATCAGCTCCTTTTTTGGGCACGCAGATGACGCAGCTTGAGCAAGATTTGCGCAGATAAGTTACCATAACGAAAGCTGTGTATCAAGATTCTTTTTAGGATAGAAAACGCCAATAATAACAAAAGGATTTTTGCTTCTTCTTGCATGCCATTCTTTTGTCGTACCAAGAAAGAAATAGATGTCATGCTCTTTTGTAAAAATATCAAGATATTTCTTTTTTACGGCTTGGCAGGCTTTCACCTCATCGCCATCATTATCCCTCAAGCAATTCCAAAATAATTGAGCGATTTCCCAATCTTCAATCAGTAATGTTCTGGTAGTCCCGCTTTCTTCTTCAAGCTTATACGAAAACGTATAAGGTACTTTAGCGGACAGTTCCTTTTGAGCAGGATTATCGGGTAGTGTCCGCGATCTATTGATATGAACTTTAATTGGCAAATGATCAAACAGGTATCAATTTTACCAAAAGATTGCAAATGCTTAATAAAATACGTTTTTACATCAATAGAATAAGGACATCATCCAAAAAAAGAATTAGCCAAAATTTTTCACAGATTTTGCTTGCGCCCAAAGAACCTCATTTACTCACTCGTATTTATTTTTGGTGCTCGTGAGGTCGCTACGCTACGCTACGCTCAGGGCTCGTTGGCCCATTTATGTAGTTGTTGCCGTTGGCAAGGCTGAAGGCCTTGCGCATTTTGCAGCATAGGGTAAAACCCTATGCTGCCAGCTGCATGTTGAAGCGCAGCTAACAAAACCCCCCGCCATAGGTAACAAAAATCCCTCACCATGAAACATTGCTCCCCGAAAAAAGAAACATTTTATGCCCGTGCAAAAATGAGAAATGATTTATCTTTGCCTGTGAATTTTAACATCTATAGAGCGATGCTGCCCATGAAACGATTGAACTTTTATAGCTGGTTTGGCGCGTGCCTGCTGGCTGCGGCCTGCGAGGCGCCGCCCGTTGGCAAATTGCCGGATGGCGTGGTGGTGCGCGTGGCCAACCCGCCGGCCAATGCCGCGCGGCAGGTGCGCCTGCAGGTGGCTGCCGACAACGTTGTCCGCGTTACCGCTACGCCCGACCGGTCTTTTGCCGAAGAAAAAAGCCTGATAGCCGTCCGCCCGGATACCCCGGCGCAAGGCTGGGAGGTGCAGGTGGCCGGCGATGAGGTGGTTCTGCAAACGGCCACGCTGAAAGCCCGCGTGTCGCAGAAAACCGGCGAGGTGTGCTTTACCGACTTGCAGGGCAAGGTGCTTCTCCGGGAAAAAACGGGCGGGGGGAAATCGTTTGCGCCGATTACGGTGGACGGCTGCCGCGCCTACAGCCTGCGCCAGGTGTTTGAATCGCCCGCCGACGAAGCTTTTTACGGGCTGGGGCAGCACCAGTCGGGCGTGCTCAACTATAAGGGGAAAAGCGAGGCGCTCTACCAGTACAATACGAAGGTGGCGGTTCCGTTTGTCGTGTCGGGCAAGGGCTACGGCCTCCTTTGGGATAGCTACTCCCTGACAAAGTTTGGCGACCCCCGCGACTACGCCCCGCTGAGCGAGCTTGCGCTGACCGGCAAGGATGGCCGGAGCGCCGGATTGACCGCAACGTACATGGTGAGTGGCGGGGGCGACAGCGTGCTTGCGGTGCGCCAGGAAAGCGCCATCGACTACGAAAACCTGGAAACGATACGCCGCTTCCCGGCGGGGGTTCCGCTCCACAACGCGAAGGTGGTTTGGGAGGGGTACCTCACGCCAAAGGAAAGCGGCCTGTTCCGGTTTATGCTGTACTATGCGGGCTATGCGGCGGTCTACTTAGATGGCTTGCCGGTGGTGGCCGAGCGCTGGCGTACGGCGTGGAACCCAAACAGCTGTAAGTTTACCGCCACGCTGAAGCAGGGGCAAAAGCATAAGCTCAGGCTGGAGTGGAAGCCCGACGGCGGGGTTTCCTACATCGGCTTAAAGGTCTTGGCGGCCGAAGCGCCGTTGGAGCAGGGGCAGCTGTCGCTTTGGTCGGAGATGGGGCGCCAAATCAGCTACTACTTCATAAAGGGCGAAACGCCGGACGAGGTCATCAAAGGCTACCGGCAAATAACCGGCAAGGCTCAGGTAATGCCCAAGTGGGCTATGGGGTTTTGGCAAAGCCGGGAGCGCTACAAAACGCAGGACGAGGTGGTGAGCACGCTCAAGGAGTTTCGCCGCAGGCGCATCCCGATAGACAACATTGTGCAGGACTGGTCGTACTGGCCGGAAGACGCCTGGGGGAGCCACGATTTCGATTCGCTGCGGTTTCCCGACCCGAAGGGCATGGTGGACGAAATCCACGCCCTGAACGCGCGGGTGATGATTTCGGTGTGGCCTAAGTTCTACTGCGGCACGCAGCACTACAAGGCGTTTGACGAAAAGGGCTGGATGTACCGGCAAGCGGTAAAGGACAGCGTTAAGGACTGGATAGGGAAGGGGTACGTTGGCTCGTTTTATGACGCCTACAGCGCGGGCGCCCGCCGGCTGTTCTGGCAGCAGCTGAACGATAAGCTGTACAGCAAGGGATTTGACGCCTGGTGGATGGACGCCTCCGAGCCGGATATTCTTTCCAACGCGAGCATGGCGTACCGCAAATCGCTGATGAACCCCACGGCGCTGGGCTCCGCTACCGAATACTTCAACGCCTATGGCCTGATGAACGCCAAGGGCATTTACGAGGGTCAGCGCGGCGCCAACAGCCAGGCCCGCGTCTTCCTGCTGACGCGCTCCGGGTTTGCCGGCTCGCAAAGGTATGCGGCGGCCATCTGGAGCGGCGATATCGCAGCCCGCTGGGAGGACCTGGAGGCGCAAATTCCGGCGGGGCTGGGCTTCTCTATTTCCGGCAACCCCTACTGGACAATGGACATCGGCGGCTTTTGCGTAGAAAAAAGGTATGAGCGCGCGCAGGAGGGCTCGGACGACCTGGAGGAGTGGCGGGAGCTCAACGTTCGCTGGCACCAGCTGGGGGCCTTTGCGCCGCTTTACCGCGCGCACGGGCAGCTCCCGCACCGTGAAGTCTGGAACATTGCCCCCGAAACCCATCCGGCCTACCAGACCATTGTCTCCTACGCGCAAATGCGCTACCGCCTGATGCCCTACATCTACACGCTGGCGGGAATGGCGCACTTCGACGACTATACGATTATGCGCCCGCTGGTGATGGATTTTGCCGGCGACGGCAAGGTGCTCAACCTTGCCGACCAGTACATGTTTGGGCCGCATTTTATGGTATGCCCGGTGTACCGCTACAAGGCGCGTACCCGCAGCGTTTACTTTCCCGCCCGCGCGGGCTGGTATGAGTACCCATCCCACCGCTACGTGGAGGGCGGGCAAACGCTGGAGGTGGAGGCGCCCTACCACCGGATGCCCCTGTACGTAAAGGCCGGCGCTATTTTGCCCACCGGCGATTTGGTGCAGCACACGCAAACGCCCCAAGCCAACCTGACCGTTTTTGTTTACGCCGGACAAAACGGCGCCTTTGCCCTTTACGAAGATGAGGAAACGACCTACAGCTACGAAAATGGCGCCTACTCCCTCATCCCTTTTCGCTACGATGAGGCCTCCAAAACGCTGCTTATCGGCGAGCGAAAGGGTGAATTTGCAGGAATGCCCAGAGTGCGTAACCTAAAGGTGGTTTACGTGTCGAAAAATACGCCGAAGGGAACGGTAAAAGAGGTGGTTTATAGCGGAAACAAAATGCTGCTGGAATTTTAAAGCCCACGAATTACGCGATTTTTTTTGTCCACGAATTACACGAATTGCGCGAATTACGCGAATTCTTTTGTCCGCGAATTAGACATTACATCAAGGCTTAATCTATAAAAACTCTAATAAACCCAATTACTCACTTAAACAGCTAAATTATGAACAGAAATCACATGCTACATGCCCCATCGGGGCGAAGGGGTTGGCTGCCTGCGCTTGCGGGAGCGCTTTCCATGGCAGCGCTCTTGCTGGCTGCCCCGGCCGCAGCAGCTGCGCAGCTTCAAGCGGTTTCCGGAACCGTCGTTTCGGAGGTAGACCAAGCGCCGCTTGCCGGCGTTACCGTTGCCGTAAAGGGCGCCACAACGGGAACCGTAACCGACGAAAAGGGCGCGTTTACGCTGCGCGCCGAACCAGGGCAAACCTTAGTGTTTTCCTGCATCGGCTTTGCTACGGAGGAGCGGGTGGTGGGGCGCGATTCGCCGGACGTGCGGCTGAAGGAAAGCGACCGCTACCTGGACGAGGTGGTGGTGGTGGGCTACGGCCTCCAAAAGAAGAAGCTGGTGACCGGCGCTACCGTCCAGGTGCGGGGCGACGACCTGCTGAAGCGAAACACCATCAGCCCCCTGCAAGCCTTGCAGGGGCAAACGCCCGGCGTGCAGATTGCCGCCACCTCGGGGCAGCCGGGGGCCGGGATGAAGGTAACCGTGCGCGGCCTGGGCACCATTGGCAGCTCCGGCCCGCTGTACATCATCGACGGCATTGAGGGCGACGTTAGCGTGCTCAACGCCGCCGACATCCAGTCGATAGACATCCTTAAGGACGCCGCCTCCGCCGCCATCTACGGCGCGCAGGCCGCCAACGGCGTAATCCTTGTTACCACCCGGCAGGGCGCAAGCGGAAAAGCACAGGTCGCCTTCGACGCCTACTACGGCGTGCAAAACGCAGCCCGCAAAATTCCCATGCTGAACGCCGAAGCCTACAAGATGATCATGAACGAGCAGGCGCTGAACTCCGGCGCGGCCATGTTCGACTTTGATGGCATGGAGGGCCTTGCCGATACCGACTGGATAGGCGCCATGCTCAAAAAGAATGCGCAGACAAAAACCTATTCGCTGAGCATCAACGGCGGCTCCGAAGCGTCGGTTTACGCCATCTCCCTGAGCTACACGGGGCAGGAGGGCATTGTGGGCGGACGGGATGTGTCGAACTACGAGCGCTACGGCGCGCGCATCAACACCGAGCACAAGCTCTACGGCGACGTGCTGAAGGTGGGGCAGCACCTCAGCTTTAGCTACATTCGCAACACGGGCATCAGCGTGGGAAACCAGTACAACAACACGCTCAGGGGCGCCTTTGCCACCTCGCCGCTGTCGCCCATCTACAGCGACAACAACCGCTACGACAACCCCTACAACGATACCAGCGATTCCCCCTGGTATAGTGGCGACGGAAACCCATACGGCGCGATGATGACCACGGTAAACAACCTCAACGACAACCAAAAGCTGACGGCCGACCTCTATGCAGAGCTGCAGCCGCTGAAAAACCTGAAGCTCAAAACGGTGCTCGGCGTCGACTACTACGCCGGAGAGTATAGAAGCTACACGCCGCTGTACCATTTCTCCATTTATACGTTTCAGGACGACCATACCTCCGTCAACCAGAACATGAGCAGGGGGCACACGCTGACCTCCACCAGCACGGCCAGCTACGATTTTACGCTGAACGACGAACATGCCATCAACGCGCTGGTTGGCATGGAGTCTGTCCAATACCAGGGCGCGTACGTAGGCGCGTCCAACTGGAGCTTGCTGTCGCAGTTCGACGACTTTGCGCACGCCTACTTGGATAACACCACCGGTCAGGCGCACTTTAGCGACGACGGAACAAGCATCGTAGAAACCCGCAGCGTAAGCGGAAATCCCGGCACGAGCTACCGCCGCACCTCCTACTTTGGGCGTGTGGGCTACAGCTTCCGGGAGAAATACCTCTTCAACGCCACGCTCCGCGCCGACGGCTCTTCAAAATTCGCTCCGGGGCACCGCTGGGGCTACTTCCCTTCGGCCTCGGCAGGCTGGGTGGCCTCCGGCGAACCCTTTATGGAGGCCGCGCAACCCTTTATGGACTACCTGAAGCTCCGCCTCAGCTGGGGGCAGGTGGGAAACCAGAATATCGACGACTTTCAGTACGCTTCGCCCGTCAACACCTCAACCGGATTTAATGAAGATAATCCGGCGGCGTTTTACGTCTTTGGAACCAGCAAGGTAAACGTGCCGGGCGCCTACCCAAACCGCCTGCCAAACCCGGAGGTGAAGTGGGAAACCTCCGAGCAGACCAACATCGGCTTCGACGCCCGATTCTTCAACCGCCTGAGCGCCACAGCCGATTTTTACGTCAAAACTACCAAAGACTGGCTGGTGCAGGCGCCAATCCTGGCAACGAGCGGCGCAAATCCTCCGTTTATCAACGGCGGCGATGTGAAGAATACCGGCGTAGAGCTTGCCCTCTCCTGGAGCGACCGCATTGGGATGCTGCGATACGCGGTGGGCGCAAATGGCGCCTGGAACAAAAACGTAGTGGGGCGAATCCCTACCGAAGACGGAATCATTCACGGCCAAACGAACATGCTGTACGACAACTCCGAAGAGTTCTACCGCGCGCAAAACGGATACGCCATCGGATACTTCTGGGGGTACAAAACCGCCGGCATCTTCCAGAGCCAGGCCGACATCGACGCCTGGCGGGCGGCGGGTAACGGAATCCTTCAGCCAAACGTTAAGCCCGGTGATGTGAAGTTTGTAGACGCTAAAAAAGACGGCCTGATAAATGCCGACGACAAGGTAGACCTGGGCAACGGAATGCCCACTTTCTCCTGCGGATTCAACCTCAGCCTCGACTATAGAGGCTTCGACTTTTCGCTGTATGCCTACGGAGCCGCCGGAAACAAGATTGTACAGTCGTACCACAACCACACCAACAAGCAGGCGAACTACACCACCGCTATACTGGGGCGCTGGACGGGCGAGGGTACCTCAAACCGAATCCCCCGCGTTACGGAAACAAACATCAACTGGCAATTCTCGGACCTGTACCTGCAAGACGGCGACTACCTAAAGCTCAGCAACATTACGCTGGGCTACGACCTTGCCAAGCTGCTCAAGTGGAAATACCTGGGGCAGCTGCGGATTTACGGGCAAATTCAGAATGCCATCACCTTTACCAAGTACGACGGCATGGACCCCGAAATCGGCTACGGCACGGACGGCTGGGTATCCGGAATCGACCTGGGGTACTACCCGAGGCCGAGAACGGCCATGTTTGGCGTAAATATTAAATTCTAACAGCATAAAAAATTAAATTAAATATGAAAAAGTTTAAGCTATACGCAGCGGCGCTGCTGATGTCGGGCATGGGCGCAACCGCCTGCTCGGAGCGCTTCTTGGACGTGGAGCCAATGACCCAGCTGCTCGACAATAACTTTTACGCCACCGTGAGCGATGCGGAAATGGCGTTGATTGGCTGCTACGACGGTTTCCAGCGGACAACTTCAAACGGCAACCAGGCCTTCTATGTAACCGCCGAAGTTTTGTCCGACGACTGCTTCGGCGCAACGGGAAACGCCGATAACAGGATATACCAGGTGTTAGACCGCTTTGACCCTGCTCAAGACCCCTCCCAGAACAACATTTTCAACGGAACGTGGAGCGACTACTATGCGGGGATTTTCCGCTGCAACACCTTAATCGGCAAGCTCAACGGCATCGACTTCGCGGACGACGAAGCCGCGCGCCCCCGAATCGAAGGCGAAACCCGCTTCCTGCGCGCCCTGCTCTACTTCGACTTGGTGAGGCTGTTTGAAAACATTCCGCTGATTACCGTGCCTACCACCGACAACGTGCCGCAGGCAAATCCGGCGGAGGTGTACAGGCTCATTGCGGGCGACCTGAAGTTTGCCGCCGCCAACATCCCGGCCAACGCCTACCCGAAGGCCAGCGCGGCAACCAACGACGGACGCGCCACGCGCTACGCCGCCCAAGCCCTGCTGGCAAGGGTATATTTATTCTACACCGGCTACTACGGGCAGGACGATTTGGGCGTAACCAAAGCGGAAGCGCTGGCCGGGCTGGAGGATGTGATCAGCTGCGGCGAGTTTGACCTGGTGCCGGAGTACAAAGCGCTGTGGCCGGCGGCAAGCTACCTGCCCGTCCCGGAAGATAACTCCCTGGACATGTCGGGCTACGCCGGCATGGGGAACGTAGAAGCCGTGTTTACCCAAAAGTTCAACAGCACGCAGGACTACAGCGGCAACCTCGACGGAAACCGCTGGCAGGTGATGATGGGGCTGCGCAACACCAACCACTCCCCCTACGGACAGGGCTGGGGCGCCTGCACGGTAAACCCCGACCTGCTGAGCGCCTTTGACCCTCTCGATGCACGCAAAATAGCCTCCATCATCGACATTAAAGGCGACATTACAGGCGACAACTTCGAAGCGGACTTTGACGTCAAAGACCAGCGCGAATATACGGGCTACAGCACCAAGAAATATTCGCCTACCTGCTTCCCCGACGGCGCCTCCAATACGGGCGGGGAGGGAAACTTTCAGGATTCGCAAGACCAGGATTTCGTGCTCATCCGCTTTGCCGACGTCCTCCTCATGGCCGCCGAATTGGGCTCGCCCAGCGCCCAAGCCTATTTCGACAGGGTGCGAGCCAGAGCCGGATTGACGGCGCCGCTTACGGCGAGCCGGGAGAATATCATCAAAGAGCGCCGCCTCGAATTTGCCTTCGAGGGAATTCGCTACTGGGATTTGCTCCGCCAGGGCTTGGACGTGGCGGCTACGGCCATTGCCACAAGCAAAACGCTACAGAGCGGCGGCGAAGCCGATATGGTGGTGATTTCCGCCGACAGAATCAGGGCAACGCGCGGTTTTATGCAAATCCCCGCTACGCAAATAACCCTCTCCAAAGACGTTTTAAAGCAAAATTCGGGTTGGAATTAAGTTAACTTTTAAAAATAAAACAATATGAACAAGATGTTAAAAATATTCGCTTCGCTGTTTTGGGGATGCGCGCTGATGGCGTCGTGCTCTCCCGACGACCTCACGCTGCAAAGCGCAGATGTTGCCCCCCAAGACTTGGTGGAAGGCATTGCCTTCAAAATTGAGCACGACGCTGCAAACCCGAACATTGTGTACCTAAAGAGCTTGATGGGCGCACAGTACACTCCCCTCTGGAGCCACCCGCAAGGCCGGAGCCAGGAGCCGACGGTAACGCTCAAAATGCCGTTTGCCGGCGAGTACGAGGTGCGATTTGGCGTGCAAACCCGCGGCGGCGCTGTGTACGGCGAGCCGGTAACCTTCACGGTCGTAGATATGTACGCCGAATTTATCAGCGACCCGCTGTGGACCCTGCTGGCCGGCGGCGCAGGTGAGGAAAAAACCTGGTACCTCGATTTGGATGCCGAGGCCCTTTCCCGCTACTTCGCCGGCCCCCTGTTTTTTTACGGCACCGACGACTCGTGGCTCACCGTAACGGAAGGCCAAACCGTTGACGGCGACGTGTGGAACTGGAACCCCGACTACAAGGGGAACACCTGGCTCTTTGATGCCGCCGACTTCGGCTCCATGACCTTCGACTTGAAAGGCGGCGCCAACATCACCGTGGAGCACTTAACCATCTCCGGTCGGGGAACGGAGCGCGGCTCCTACATGGTCGATGTGGAAAACCACACGCTGAAGCTGGTAGACGCCGCCCCCCTCCACGACGTTAACCGCGACGGCGTGGTTGTCGATTGGGGTGACGTAAAGATTATGTCGCTTACCGAAAACACCATGCAGCTGGCCGTGCTGCGCGATAAAGCCCTATCGGGCGAAGACCCCTGCCTGCTGGTCTATAACTACATCTCAAAGGAGTACAGAGACGCCTGGACGCCGGGCGAAACCGCCGAGCCGGAGCCCGCCCTCCCCGATGGCTGGCAAGACGATATTGGTCGGCTCGTAACGACCTCCATTAAGTGGGTGCTCTCGCCCACCACGCCCTTCAACTGGGCTAACTTGGACGGCTCGCTGATGAACGCCTGGAACGCGCTGGCCGATTACCCCGAATGGACGGGATTCGACGCAACCACCCCAGACGCCTACGCCGCCTTCTCCCTGACGCTGGATTCCGACGACAAATCCGTGACCTATGTGGCGCCCAACGGCGCCGAGCAAACCGGAACCTACGAGCTGGATGAAAAAGGCTACTACACCTTCTCCGGCGTTGCGCCGAACGTACCTGTCGGCTCGTGGATGGTGTTGAGAACCTCCGACGACAACCGGTGGCGCATCGTGAAAATCGAAAAGAGCGCCACCGGGAAGGTGACAGGCATGTGGGTTGGCATACGCAACCCCGATAATCTGTCGGAGTACATAGCCTGGAAGCTGGAGCCGCAAGGCGGAGACGCTGAAGACGACCCCTTAAGCGCTTGGAAAAAAGCGCTGGCCGGAAAAACCTTTAAGCCCGACGTCAGCTGGTTTGTCGATTGGGTTGGATTCCCGCCGGATTTTTCGGGCGGCTGGACTTCCGAAAACACCTTCGGGGATGACTATACAAGCAATACGTGGGTTTGGGATGCCAATGTGAGGGCGGTGGCAGAAAGCGCCTCGCTGCGCTTCTACATGGATGGCAATGCCATGAAAGTAGACCTGAGCCAAACGAAGGAGGGTGCGCCGTATGCGGCTACCGGAACGGTGACCATTGACCCGCTAAGCAGCATCCTGAACATCGACATCCCGCTGGTGGATTACGCCGGAACGGCTGCCGCTTGGCTGGGTACCACCAACCCAAAGGCTTTGACCGGAAATGAGCATGACTGGTACTTTGCTTCGCATGGCGGGAGCAACCTCGGGAACATCAGCACAAACGGATTTTGGCTGGGACGGGTTACCAGCTCAACTGCGGACGGCGACAGCAGCGACGAAATCCTGATTTTCCACTATGTTGTGCAATGAAGCGCCGCACAGCCCAATGGAAAAGCTGCCTGCTGACCGCCGTTTGCGGCGTGCTGCTGGGCTGCGCCTGTTCCGGCGAAGCGCCGGAGCAGGCGCAAGCCCCCGAGCTAATCATTTCTGTAGAGGCGATTCGCTTTGCCGCCGCCGCCGAAGCCAAGCCCATTCACATTAAAACCAGCGCGAAGTGGGCAATCGCCGTTGGCGATGCGTGGTGCACGGCTTCCCCGGCATCGGGCGAGGGCGGCGGCACGGTTAAAATAGAGGTGGCGGCAGCGGCGAATGAGGCGGCGGCAGCGCGCCAAACCACGCTCACCGTTACGGCAGGGGCGCGCTCCGTAGCGGTGGCGGTGGCGCAGGAGGGGCGCAGCTTCCTGACCGTTGCGCCCGGCCCCGTTCCGGTAAGCGCGGAGGGCGGCACGGTGCAGGTGGCGGTGCAGGCTTCCGGCAACTTTACCGTTGAAACGCCGACGTGGGCTACCGCCGGCAGCTACGCCAACGGCGCGCAAACCTTTACCGTAGCCGCCAACAGCGCTACAGCGTCGAGGGTGGGGACGATTACGTTTACCCTGGGCGCCTTGACCGGTGCGGTAACCGTGGCGCAGGCGGGCACGTCATTGCGCATCCCGCCCGACAAAACCGGCATGGACAGCGACGCTCCGGCGCTGGCCGCCAAAATGAGCATGGGGTGGAACTTGGGCAATACGCTCGAAGCGCCGGGCAACGAAACGGCTTGGGGAAACCCAAAGACCACCGAGGCGATGATGCGGATGGTAAAAGACGCCGGTATCAATGCCATACGGCTGCCCTGCGCCTGGGATTCGTATATCGAGGATCAGACAACGTACAAAATAAAGGACTCGTGGCTGGCGCGCGTCAAGGAAGTGGTTGATTATTGCGTGGGCAACGACATGTACGCCATCCTGAACATCCATTGGGACGGCGGCTGGCTGGAAGAAAACGCCTTGCCCGAAAAAAAGGAAGAAGTAAACAAGAAGCAAAAGGCGCTTTGGGAGCAGATTGCCGTTTACTTCCGCGATTACGGCGAACTCCTTTTGTTTGCCGGCGCCAACGAAGTACACAGCGGAAACAATCCTACCAAACATTACGACGTGCAAATGTCGTACAACCAAACCTTTGTTGACGCCGTGCGCTCCACAGGCGGACGCAATGCATACAGAAACCTGATCGTACAGTCTTTTGCTACCGATATTGACGAGGCTGATGCGCACATGCTAATGGCCATCGATCCGACGCCCAATCGCATGATGCTTGAGGTGCACTTCTACCCATGGCAATTCTGCCTGTTAACCGAAGACACCAATCCCACTTGGGGAAAAGCGCTATACCTTTGGGGAGACGACTACATTCAGTACGAAAGTATACCGGGCTTAGCCGGCAGGGCGAGCAGGGATAATGAAGCATTTGTAGTCGCCCAGCTCAACAAGATTAAAGCGAAGTTTGTAAACAGCGGCTATCCGGCCATCTTGGGAGAGTACGGCGCTGTCCGGCGTAACCTGACAGGCGAGGCTTTGGAAAAACATTTAGAATCGCGCGCTTACTTTATGGAGTTTACCACGCGGGAGGCCAAGAAACACGGGCTTGTTCCTTTTCCCTGGGATGCCGGTACCACAAGCCCCGGCGATTACCCGATGACCATCTTTGACAGGAAAAACCTTGATGTTTTCGATCGGCAGCTGCTTGATGCGGTTTTGAAGGGCAGCCGGGAAGGGGAATACCCTTTTTAAGAATTGAGAATTAAGAATTAAGAATTGAGAATTGAGAATTAAGAATTAAGTATTCAAGTTTCCCACATTTTACAAATGCCAGAATGACAAATAATTATAAAAAATACAATGTGTAAATCATTAATAATATGTGGATTAATAATGACATGTTTTAATGCTTCCAAACAAACAAGTTAGAAAAATCAGTAGTATGCGTCTTGTGTTTTTCGATAAATTGGAGCGGCTATTG
>JAIROF010000124.1 GCA_031257655.1 Prevotellaceae bacterium
ACGAGCAGAACAAGGACAACAAGAGCAACAACAACCACAACAACAACAACAACAACAACAACAACAACAACAACAACAACAACAACAACAACAACAACAACAACAACAACAGCAACAACAACAACAACAACAACAACAAAACTAACAATAATAGTAACAATAATATATAGCAAACAATGAGAAAAAGATTAATGCTACTCGCGGCAGTAGCGCTGGTGGCCACAGGCGCCCTCCGAGCGCAGGATCAAAATACGGAGACGGAGGTAGTGCGCGCCTCGACGATCAAAGACAACGAGGATATTTTATACAACGAAGGGGTTACGCTGCTTGAGCAGCAGGATTACCTCAACGCCATAGCGAAGTTCACCAGGGCGATTGCCGCCAAAGCCGACTTTTCCGAAGCCTACTACAACCGGGCCGTAGCGAAGGAAAAGATAAAAAGCTACAACGATGCGATAGTGGACTACAGCAAAGCCATAGAGCTTCAGCCAAGCGCAGGCTCCTACTTTGCCAGGGGCCGCCTTTACCATGACCAGAACAACCTCGACTTGGCGGAGGCCGACTACACCCAAGCCTTAGCGCTGGATCCGAACATGGCAAAAGCCTACTACTACAAGGGGGCTATCAAGTTTCTGTCTGAGCTGTACCAGGCCGCCATAGATGAGTACACCTCGTGCATAGCCGTCGATCCGGGCTACTACTACGCCTACAACGACAGGGGGAGCGCACACCGGAGCCTGGAGCGGTACGACGAGGCGCTGGCCGACTACACGCAGGCCATTGCCATCAACCCGTCGGTAGATTTCCTGTACAGCAATCGCGGCGCCACCTACCGCCTCCTCAAAAAGTACGACGAAGCGATTCTTGACTACGACGAAGCCCTTAAGCTGGCCCCCCAAAATGCCATGATATACAACAACCGAGGGCTTGCCAAGCTGGGAAAGGAAGACTACGCAGGGGCGCTGGAGGATTTTTCCACGGCCAAACAGCACAACGCCAGCTACTACCGCGCATTCAACAACGCCGGAAATGTGTACTATAAGCAAAAAAAATACGCCGAAGCCCTGGCAGAGTACGACATGGCCATCAAGCTAAATGGCAAGTTTGGGCAGGCATACCTCAACCGGGGCATTGTAAAAGAGATGATGCGCGACGAAAAAGGCGCCTGCTCCGACTGGCAAAAAGCAATCGATCTCAACGAGCCTTCGGCGCAAGCCTACGTATCAGCGCAATGCAACTAACGCGAAAGCCTCACCCTTAAATTGATTACATTAAAATGAAAAACAAATATATACGCTATAGAATAATCGCGCTGGCAATGCTATGCTCCAATGCCGCATTTGCCCAAACGCAAAATGTGGAGTTTGAAAAAAAATACTTCCCCAAAAATAAGGAAGGGCTAAAAGTAGCCAAAGAGCAGCTGGAGCAGGGCATGGAAAAGTACAGAGGAGGGTCGCTGGTGGATAAGATAACAGCCTTGCCCTACCTCCTCTCGGCCTACGACTTCAACCCAAACAATGCGGAGCTGAACATGGTAATTGGCGATTGCTACCTGCGCTCAACAGAAAAAGATCAGGCCATCAAATATCTGGAAAAAGCCGTAGAGCTGATTTCGCCGCTGCGATTCCAGGCCTACATGCTACTTGGCGAGGCCTACCACCGCAACTATGAGTTTGATAAAGCCATTGCCGCCTACAACATTTGCCGGCAGCACTCAAAAAACAAAGACAAACCCCAGGCAGACGAAACAAAGAAAATAGCCAAAAAAATTGCCGAATGCGAAACGGCAAAAGAGCTAATTCTCAAGCCCGCAAACGTCTTTATCGATAACCTGGGCAGCACGGTCAACACCCCCTACTCCGAGTACGGGCCGCTCATTACCGCCGACGGCGCCGCCCTCTACTTCACCTCTTCGCGCCCCGACCCGAAGGGAATTGCAGGGTTGGACACCTACAACGAAAATATTTACGTAACCTACCGCCAGTCCGGCGAGTGGACAAAGCCCGTATCGCTTGCCAAATCCATCAATACGGTTAACACCAACAACGCCGCAGCCGGCATTTCGCCCAGCGGCGACCTGCTGTTCGTATTCCTGGCCGAAAATGGCGGCGACTTGGGCTACACGTTCCTCAACGGCGACGCCTGGACGCCCAAAAAGACCCTGGGAAACGCCATCAACTCGCCGGCGCACGAAGCAAGCGCCACGCTCTCCCCCGACGGACGAACGCTCTACTTTGTCAGCAACCGCAACAACCCGAACGGCGACCACCAAATATACTACTCCAACAGGGATGCGCAGGGAATATGGATGCCGGCCAGACCCCTTGGCGAACCCATCGCTTCGGGCTACGACGAGCGCGCCGTATTCATCCATGCCAACGGCAAAACCATCTACTTCAGCTCCAACGGCCACAACACCATGGGCGGATACGACATCTTCCGCTCCGATTTTGAAGATGGGCAGTGGACTACGCCCGTAAACATGGGCTACCCCATCAATACGCCGGAAGACGACCTGTTCTTTATGCTCAACGCCAGCGGGCGATACGCCTACTTCTCCTCGTTCCGAAAAGGTGGCTGGGGGTTCTACGACCTCTACCGAATTACGTTCATAGGCGACGAAAAGCCAACCATCAGCGCCTCGGAGGACAACCTGATTGCCTACATGCAAAACCCCCTGAGCGAAACCCTGGTGGAGAAAAAAGTCAAAGTGCGGCACGACAGCAAGACCGTTACGCTGGTGAAGGGTGCGGTAAAGGATGCGAACACAAACAAGCCCATCTTTGCCAACGTAGAAATTACCGACAACGAGCTGGGCGAAATTATTGCCGAATTTACAACCAACTCCCAAACCGGCTCCTACATGGTAGCCCTGCCTTCGGGCAAAAACTATGGCTTCGTCGTCAAAGCAAAAGACTACCTGTTCTACTCCGAAAACATAGACATCCGCGACCACTCCGAGTACCAGGAAATCCACAAAGACATCCTGATGAGCAACGCCGAATCCGTAGGCTCGAAGGTCGTGCTCAACAACATCTTCTTCAACACGGGCAGCGCCGAATTTTCGGATGCCTCCATCCTGGAGCTCAACCAGATGGTGCAGATGCTCAACGACCACCCGAAGCTCCGCATAGAGGTTTCCGGCCATACCGACAACACCGGCCCGGCCGAGTTTAACCTCTACCTCTCCACAGCCCGCGCCAAGGCGGTGGTAGACTACCTCATCAGCACCGGCATCAGCGCCGACCGGCTGACCTACGTGGGCTACGGCTTCGACCAGCCGGTAGCGTCGAATGCAACGGCCGAGGGGCGCATGGCCAACCGCCGCACCGAGTTTAAGGTGCTCAAAAACGAGTAGGACGCAACGGGCGCAACGCAAGCCCCCCGAACAAAAAAATGGCGCGCGCGCTACCAAAGGTAGCGCGCGCGCTTTTTGTTGTTCGGGTTGCAGGCTTGCAAAGCGTGCAAAAGAGCGCCCGGCGGCGATCCGCCAGCCCTACGCCGCTTTACTGTCAAACGATTGCGAGAGTTTCTCCTCGGCGTAGGCCTTCGTGATGTGCAGCTGCTTTTTTGATTTTTTCGCTCGTAAGCTCCGCACTTCATCGTCCTCCGCGTCGGGAATTTCGTACATGGCGTCTACCATCAGCTCTTCGCAGATGGAGCGAAGCCCGCGCGCGCCGAGCTTATGCTCCTTCGCCTTATCCACGATGTAGTCCAGCACATCCTCGTCGATGACGAGGTTTATGCTATCCATCAGGAAGAGCTTTTTGTACTGCTTTACGATGGCGTTTCGCGGCTCGGTGAGGATGCTCCGCAGGGCATCCCGGCTGAGGGGGTCGAGGTGGGTAATCACCGGCAGGCGTCCGATAATTTCGGGGATTAGGCCATAGCTGCGCAAATCGGCAGGTGAAAGGTAGTGGAGGAATTTGCTTTTATCCACCCGGCTTCGCCGTTCTGCAGCGTCAAAGCCAATGACGTTGGTGTTGATGCGGTGGGCAATAATCCTGTCGATGCCCTCAAAGGCGCCCCCTGCGATAAAGAGGATGTCCTTTGTGTTGACGGGAATCGTTTTCTGGTCTGGGTGCTTCCGTCCGCCCTGCGGGGGCACGTTTACGATGGAGCCTTCGAGGAGCTTGAGCAGGGCCTGCTGCACGCCTTCGCCCGACACGTCTCGCGTGATGGAGGGGTTGTCGCTACGGCGCGAAATTTTATCAATTTCGTCGATAAAGACAATTCCTTTTTCGGCTGCGGCAACGTTGTAGTCTGCCACCTGCAGGAGCCTCGTAAGGATACCCTCCACGTCTTCGCCCACGTATCCGGCCTCGGTGAGCACCGTAGCGTCAACAATGGCAAAGGGAACGTTCAGGATGCGCGCAATAGTCCGTGCAAGGAGGGTTTTTCCCGTTCCCGTGTCGCCCACCATAATAATGTTCGACTTTTCCAGCTCCACATCCTCTTTTCCTGCGGCGCTTTGCTTGATGCGCTTGTAGTGGTTGTAGACCGCCACGGCGAGGTACTTCTTTGCGCTGTCTTGCCCCACCACGTATTCGTCGAGGAATGCTTTTATCTTTTGGGGTTTTGGGAGCCTGAGCGCGCCGAGGTCAAAGTGATTGTGGGGGGCTGGGCGAATGCCGCTGTCGCTTATCAACGCGTAGGCTCGCTGTACGCAAACATCGCAAATGGCTACACGGTTATCGCCATGAATAAGGTGGGCTACCTGGTAGGCAGATTTTCCACAAAATGAGCAGTTTTTTTGTTCGGGCATGGTGCTACTTTTTCTTTTCCATTTTTGTGAGAATATTGTCGATTATTCCGTAGTCTTTTGCTTCGGCGGCGGTCATCCAGTAGTCTCGGTCGCTGTCTTTCTCAATCTGCTCCACCGGTTTTCCCGAGTGCTGGGCCATGAGCTGGTAGAGCTCGTGCTTGAGCTTTACGATTTCGCGGGCGGTAATCTCAATATCGGAGGCTTGTCCTTCTGCGGTTCCCGCCGGCTGGTGTATCATGACGCGCGAGTGGGGGAGGGCGGTTCGCTTTCCCGGCGCCCCTGAGCAGAGCAGGACAGCGCCCATCGATGCGGACATGCCGGTGCAGATGGTGCCCACGTCGGAGCTAATGAGCTGGATGGTGTCGTAGATGCCCAGGCCCGACGAAACGGAGCCGCCCGGCGTGTTGAGGTATAAGCTGATGTCCTTTCCGGAATCGTTGTTGGAGTCGAGAAAGAGCAGCTGCGCCTGGATGATGTTTGCAACGTCGTCGTCGATGGGAACGCCAAGAAATACGATGCGCTCCATCATCAGGCGCGAAAACACGTCCATGCTGGCAACGTTGAGCTGCCGCTCCTCAATGATGGTTGGGTTGATGTAGCCGCTGTAGATGCTGCGGTAGCGATGTAGGGTCATGCTGCTGATGCCGGCATGTTTTACGGCATACTTCTGAAATTCATTCATACAAAATAATGTTTTTTATCTAATTTAACAGTAAGAGGGCAATAATTGGGGGTTATTCCTTCGCGCTAAGATGCTGCGGCCAGCGTCTTGAGCTCTTCGTGGGTTACCTCCTTCTGCTCCAGGGTAACGGCGCTCCGCACATGCTCTATTGTCTGATGCTCAACAGCGTATTTGATGATGAGGTCGCGATCTTCGGGGCGGTTGAGCAGGGTGTACGCAAATTCGGCCAGGCGCTCATCGTTCATGTTGAGCATTCCGTATACGGTGAGCCGCCGGCGCAGCGTTTCTTTTGCGGCGTTCATCAGGTCGTTCTCGTTTATCTCAACAAGGCCCTTCTCCATAAAAGATTGCTCAATGAGCTGCCAGCGCAATCGCTCGACAAAGGATGGGAAATCTTTCTCCACCTCTTCGGGGGTTACCTTTGCTGCGGGTGTTTTTTCGTGTTTGGAGCTCATCAGTATCCAGCGCTTAAGGAAGGGTTCCGGCAGCTCTGCCGTGAAGCTCTTCATGAGCATGCTGCGGATGTCGGCAGCGAATCGTTGCTCGCTTTTTTGGGCTATTTCGTGCCGTATTTCGGCCTTAATTTTTTCCAGGAACACTTCCTCGGAGGTTACCGCATCTTTGCCGTAAATTTCATCAAAAAGGGCCTGGTTTACTTCGGCCGGCTGCACGTGCGTAATATCCTTTACGGTCAGGGTAAAAATGGGGTCAATAGCGTCCAGCTGCTCTTTTTTAAGGTTGAGGAAGGCCGCGCAGTCGGCGTCGTTGGTGAGCAGCTCGCGCACGTTTAGCTTCAGCGTGTCGCCTGCGGCAAGCCCCAGCAGCACCTGTCGGTTTGCCGCAGGCATTACCTTTAGCGAAAGGAGGCCGGAGTTTACGGAGTGCTTGGTTTCGCCATTCTGCGTAAGGTCAACCCGCACGAGGGCGTCTTCCACAATTTTCTCCGAGCTTACCGTTTTGCCGTAGTAGCGGCGGTAGCTGTCGATGCGCTGCTGCACTTCGTCGTCCGTAACGGCGGCGGTGTAGTAGGGGATGTGGATGCTTTTGTCGATCTTTAGGTTCACCTCGGGCGCCAAGGCTATATCGTACACGATTTCAAATTCGCTCAGCGCGTCAAAGTCAACCGTCCCCGCCGCTTCGTTGGGTAAGGGTTCGCCAAGAATGTGCAGGCGGTTATTCTTGATATAATCGTCGAGCGCAGTGGCTACCTGCTTATAAACTTCGTCGACGATGGTCGACTTTTGGTACATCTTTTTTATCACGCCCATGGGCACCATGCCCGGACGAAATCCCGGGATTTGCGCTTTGCGGCGATAATCGCGAAGCGTAGCTTCCACCTTGCTTTCGTAGTCGGATTTTCCTACTTTCACGGTCAGCGTTGCGTTAAGCGCGTCTATATTGGCTCTTGCAATATCCATTATTTCTGAGTTATTTATGTTCCTATTTTTTTGTTTTTTTGTGAGCTGCAAAGGTAACATTTTTTTTGGACAATGCTCAAAGAAGAGGAGTGTATAATTCGATTTTGAACTTTTAAGTATAGCTAACAAAAAATTGTTTGGAATTGCCGGCGGGCTGCGCGGCGGCCACCTCATTGAGCGCCTGCGCTACGGGTGCGGGCTGCGGGATGAGAAATAATTTCAGGGGGAACCGCTAAAAATCCCCAACGCTTTCCTAATAAGTAAAACGCGATTTGCTCATTTTTAGCCATTTGACAGGCTGAATTTAGCTTAACTTAATGGGCGGGCAAACCCCGCATTGGGCGGGTAAAATTAGCCGCTCAACGGTAAAAAGCCGCTATTCGGCCAAAAAAAATTTGCGGGAATAAAAAATTAGGGTATTTTTGTTGCCAAAATTTATTTGGCAGGGCTTAGCCGCCGCTGCAATGTAGCCAACCTGAATTATATGATAAGCATCAAAGAGGTCAATACGAAAAAGGAGCTGAGGCAGTTTATCACCTTTCCCTTTGCGCTCTACAAGGGCCATAAGCAGTGGGTTCCCCCTTTGATATCCGACGAAAAGCGCAAGCTTCGCGCCGACCTCAACCCTTCATTTGCCGCCGGCTGCGAGGCCGCCTACTTCATGGCCGGCAAAGGCGGTAAAATCGCAGGGCGGATAGCCGCCATCATCAACCACCGCGCCAACCAAAAGTGGCAAAACAAAACAGCCCGCTTCGGGTGGCTTGACTTTGTCGACGACTACGAGGTGTCGGGCGCCCTGCTGCACGCGGCGGAGCAGTGGGCCAAAAGCAAAGGCATGGCCGGCGTGCAAGGCCCCATGGGCTTTACCGATTTTGACCTTGAGGGGATGCTGGTGGAGGGATTTGAGCATTTGCCGCCCATCATCAGCCCCTACAACTACCCCTACTACCCGCTGCACCTCGAAAAACACGGCTACGTTAAGGCGGTAGACTGGCTGCAATACCGCATCAACGCTTCGCAGCCCGTACCCGACAAAATCTTGCGGGTTAACCACGCTATTGCGCACAAGTACAGCCTGCGCACGGTCATTTTCAAGAGGAAAAAAGACATTATGCCGTACACCCACAAATTTTTTGAGGCCGTCAACGCAGCATGGGACAACATATACGGCTTTGTGCAGCTCACCCCCGAGCAGGTAAGCTACTACACAAAAGCGTTTTTTTCCTTCATCCGCCCCGAGCTGCTCTGCTTTATTCTGGACGACGGGGACAACGTGGTGGGCTTTGGGCTTAGCATGCCCACGCTCTCGCGGGCCTTCCAAAAGGCGCGGGGAAAGCTGTTCCCCTTTGGATTTATCCACATCCTGAAATCGCTGTACCGGTACTCCGAAATAGATTTATACGTCAACGGCGTGCTGCCCGAATGGCAGCGCCGGGGGGTGCATTCGCTATACTACGTGGCGATGAACGAAATGTACATCAAGCGCCGCATCACAACCGCCATCTCCTCCTCGCAGCTGGAAACCAACGCCAACGCGCTGGGCATTTGGGATAACTACGAAAAAGAGCTGCTGTTTCGCACCCGCTGCTACATCAAAAAAAGCATATAAGCCATGCTGCGACTGCGCCAATGCTACCCTGCCGAGCAGCTAAGCATTTACTACGCCTTGCTTACGGCCGCCTACATGGTGGCGCTGCCCGGCGGCGTGGCGGAAGGCCAGCGGCTGCCGCTGCTGCTGGCGCGCGCAGCTGTCCTTGCCGCGCTCTTTGCGCTGCAGCGGGCGGATACGCGGCGCGCGCCGCGGCTGACCTTTGCCCGGCAGGTGCTGCCGCTGGCCTTGGTGCTCTTCTGGTACCCCGAAACGTACTACCTCAACCGCTTCTTTTTTCCGAATTTAGACGCGCTCTTCATGCAGGCGGACGAGCTGCTGCTTGGCGGTCAGGCCTGCATAGCGTTCAGCCGGCACATGCCGTGGGCATGGCTCAACGAGCTGATGAACTTCGCCTACCTGTCGTTTTACTTCATCATTGCGCTAACGGTGCTGGCCAGCTACAAGGCCGCAAAAGCAAAGGGCTACAGGGCTGCCTTTGTGGTGCTGCTTTCTTTTTTGGTTTACTGCCTGCTGTTCATTATTCTTCCGGTCATGGGGCCGCAATTTTACCTTCCGCCGCCCCACAACAGCACGCCCGATACCTGGCCTTTTCGCGCCATCATGCAGCTTCTGCAAGGCTGGGGAGAAAGGCCTACCGGCGCTTTTCCAAGTTCGCACGTGGGCATTACCGTAATCTGCATGCAGCTGCTGCATGCGCAAAAAATGCGGAAGCTGTTTTGGGCGCTGCTGCCGCTGGCGGCGCTGCTGGCGCTCTCCACCGTGTACATCAAGGCGCACTACGTGGTGGACGTGCTGGGCGGGCTGCTTACGGCGCCTTTCCTGCACCGGCTGGGCGATGGCCTCTGGGGAAAGATGAGCAGCTCATGTTACGCAGAAAGAGCGCCTCAACGGCGAAACAGCGCTACCAATGACGGAGCAGGGCTTTCCCGTCATTAGCCGCTACTGCTGCTCCCTGCGCGGGTATAGGCGGAGCTCTTTTTTCTGCAGGTCGATTGAGAAGTTGAAGTTTTGTATGAGCTTTATGCCGATTGAGCCGTCGGGCGCGCCGTCGGGTGCGCCTGCGCTGCCGGCGCCGGTTGAGGCCTGCAAGGTGACGGGCATGTCGGCAAAAGCCAAATCCGGCGCGAGCCGAAAGCTGTGGGCTTTGCCGTAAAATACGGGCGTGGCGCGCCCCATGCTCACCGTTGAGGCCTGTCCTTCGGGCTGAAAGCCCGTGAGGAGCAGCCGGTTTTTTCGCACAAACCGGCTAAAGGCAATGAGGTGGTAGGCGGCGCCCGTATCAAAAATAAAATTCCCCACGACCTCTTTTTTCCCCGCAACGTTTAGCGCACCCTGTAGCACGACCAGCCCGCCGCGCCGGTCGGCTATCGGGATGACGGCGGCCTCTTCTTCGCGCTGCTGTGCGCCAAAGGCGGAAAGGCGTATTTGCTTTTTGTCAAAATCAACGCCGACGGCGTGAGCGGCGGCAAGGTTAAGCCCGATAACGCCGTCCAGCCCGAGCTTGATGTCGGGGAAGAGGGCGATGTTTTGGCCTTTCAGCGCAAAGGTGTCCGAGAGGTGGACGGTGTTGGCCGATGAAATCTCTACCTGCACGCTTCCCCCCACCACGCTGGCGTTTTGCCTGTGGCTGACCGTCAGGCCGAGGGAGTCTGCCAGGCTGCGGCGGATGGCCATGCCGTCGGCGCCCGTATCGAACAGGAAGCGGAGCACGGCGCCGCTGCCGTTGAGCCTGAGCGAAACGACAATCTGCCCGCTCCAAACCTCAAACGGGATAACCGCCTCTTGCGCGGCAACGTCGCGGGCGTGGCTGGCGTCGCGGGCGTGGCAGGCGCAGGGCTCGGCAAAAGCGACGGCAAGCGCAAGGGCATGCAAAAGTATGCTCTCCCTCACCTTCATGCTCACTTTCATTCTCATTATCATTATCATGCTCATGCTCA
>JAIROF010000125.1 GCA_031257655.1 Prevotellaceae bacterium
GGCTTTCCTCGTATATCACAGCATTCGAAATGGACAGCAGCGCATCCTCATGGTCGAGAAATACTTTTTTGAAGCCAAAATCTGTCCGAGGATTGATAAATATCCCTACCGTGCTATCATCGGGGGATTCCTGTTTCTCTACATCTTCGCTATTTTCTGACATAATATTTATAGGGTTACAGCATTAGAAACAAAAGCAAAGTTAGCATGAAATTTTGGGATTACGCACAAACGCATAAAAATATTCGACGAAATTTATAGGGCTAACGGGCGCACGCCGGAGGCCTTACCGTAGAGCAAAGAGTAGGCGTAGGCCATCTTCCATAAATTTGCCCGAAAATTTCGCCCGCATGTATGTTATGTAATAATTTCATGCTACCTTTGCGATTCAGTATATTCACGTGAAAAATTCGTATGAGATTTATATTCGCCATACTTTCGCTGCTCTTTTGCAGCGCCGTGGTTGGTCAGCAACAGCCGTCGGCCATTACCCTCTCCAGCGAAATTCTTACCGACGGCAACAACCGCTACTACCTGCACTCCGTGAAGCCGGGCGAAACGATATACTCTATTTGCCGGGCCTACGCCATAAGCCAGGACGAGCTGCTGCGCGACAACCCTGTGCTGAGCGGCGGGCTTAAAACCGGGCAGTGGCTCAAGATCGTGCTTACGCCCGCCAACGGCGCAGCCTACTTTACACGGCACGTAGTTCAAGCCCGGGAAACGATTTACTCCATTGCCCGCATGTACGGCGTAAGCGTGGGCTGTATCCTTGCCGTCAACCCGGAGGTTGCACAAACGCTTCCGGTGAGCGCTGTGCTGCAAATTCCGGTATTCGACAAAAACGCAGTCCCCCTCGCTGCTGCTGCTTCGGACGGAGAAGGTAGCGCCAAAAGCGGCGAAGCAGAGGTGACCCTCATAGAGCATGTGGCGCAGCGCAAAGAAACGCTCTTCTCCATCGCCAACCTCTACGAAGTGGACATGGAGTTTATAAGGCTGTATAACCCCCAAATATTTACCAAAAAAAACAGCAAAATTAAGGCGGGGGCGATAGTTTACATCCCCATCACCATGTCCGGATTGAAAAAAAGCAGCGTGCCGCCAATTGCGCCAACAGCTCCGCTATGCGACAGCAGCAAAAAGCATACGGATCCCATCAACGTAATTCTTCTCCTGCCTTTTGATGCAAGCAGCCAGGAAAGCGAAGGAGACCTCTACAGCTCATTTCGTTTCGTAGAAATGTACGAAGGCGCGCTGCTGGCGCTCGATGTGCTCAGCAAAAGAGGGGTATCCGTTAACCTCAGCGTGCTCGACGCCAAAAGCATCTACGAAAATACGTGGACGCACAACGTTGCGCTCGACAACGCTGACATCATTATTGGCCCGGTGTACCAAGACCGCTTCATTCCCATTGCAAAATTTGCAAAATCGAAAAACATAAAAATCGTTTCGCCCCTCACGCCAATCGATACATCCTTACACCGCTGCAACAACGTGTTTCAGGTTGCTACCGACTTTAGCGCCCAGGTGCAAAAAGCCTTAACGCACGAGCAGCTCGACCCGGCGCAGAGCAACATCGTTCTGGTATCGCAGCGCGACGAAGAGGAGAGCCGGAAGCTGCGCAGCCTCTACCGGCAGTACCTGCCCCTGCGCGACAGCATGGCATACTCCAATGCGGTGGCGCGGAGCGATTCGCTGCACATAGAACACCTGCGCCAGGCATACGAAACCAGAGCGCACGTGCCCACCGTCAAAAATTTATCGTACAAAATAGGCATGCAGCCGCGCGAAAATCAGGAAACATTCTTGAAGGTATTCCACCCCGACGTGGACAACAAGGTAATCGTTGCATCGCAGGACGAGCCGTTTGTGTCGGAGCTGCTGGCCAACCTGAAAGCCTTCTCCAACCGCTACAAGTGCAACATAACCATCTACGGAACGAGCGACTGGAGAAAATACGAAAAGGTGGAGCTCAACCTTTTCTACGAGCTCAAGCTGCACGTAGCCGTGCCCTACTTTATCGACTACAAGTCGGAGGCGGTAAAAAGGTTTGTGGAGCGCTACCGCTACGCCTACAAGACAGAGCCGTCGCAGTTTGCCTTTCAGGGCTACGACGTGATGCTGTACTTCATTTCGGCCATATACCGCTACGGCAAGAACTTTGAGGGTTGCCTGCCCTTTCACCGCGAAGAGCTGCTGCAATCCACCTACAGCTTTGCGCCCATCATTCCCGGTGGCGCCTACGAAAATAAGGGAGTTTTTCTTTTACGCTACACCCCCTGGATGGAAATAACCCAATACCAATAGCCATACATGCCTGCAATAGCCGCAAATATAGCGCGCGTAAGGCAGCATCTTGCGCCGCACGTTACGCTGATAGCCGTATCGAAAACCTACGGCGCCGAATCCATCATGGCCGCGTACGGCGCCGGTCAGCGCGATTTTGGGGAAAATAGGCCGCAGGAGCTGCTCCGGAAGGCCGCAGAGCTGCCGCAGGATATTCGCTGGCACTTCATCGGGCATTTGCAGAGCAACAAGGTGAAAATGGTGGCGCCCTGCGCCCACCTCATCCACTCTATCGACAGCGCAAAGCTGCTGCATGAGGTGAACAGGGTTTGCGAAACGCTGCGCCTTACCGCCCGCTGCCTGCTGCAGGTGCACGTGGCGCAGGAGGAGACAAAGTTCGGCTTTTTGCCGGACGAGCTGCTCAGCTACCTGCGCTCCGGCGCCGCAAACGCGCTCCGCAGCGTGCAGCTGTGCGGGCTTATGGGCATGGCCTCCAACACCGACGACATGGGGCAAGTGCGCCGGGAATTTCGGCTCATAAAGCAGCTGCACGGGCAGGCCAGGGAAATCACCAATCGCCCCGATATATTCACGCACATTTCTATGGGGATGTCCGGCGACTACGCCGTGGCCATCGAGGAGGGCGCAACGATGGTGCGCATCGGATCGCTGATTTTTGGGGAGAGAGAGGCGGCTCGTCCGGAAGGAAGATAGCGCGCCTTGGAGAAAAACAGCTCATCTGGGAGGAAGACAGCTCGTCTTGGAGGGAAGCAGCTCCCGAAGGGAGGTAGCTCTTGAAGAATAGGTAATAAAACAAAACCCGCTCTACACGAGAGCGGGTCTTCTAACCTAAAACTTAACCTATGAAAAAACTCTACTGTGCTTTCGCACGTCACAAAGGTAGTGCATTTTTGAAGTTTTGATTCTCAAAACTTGTTAAATTGCGTCAACAAAAGTTGTCACCCATCTATCTTGCTGTCTATCAGCTCTACTATTTTCTGTAAAGCGGCATTTAATCCGTCGCAATTTTTTCCGCCGGCCGTTGCAAAGAAGGGTTGACCACCTCCGCTGCCCTCTATCAGCTTGGCCGCTTCGCGCACCAGCAGCGAAGCGTTAAGCCCCTTTTTCACGACGTCATCGCCCAGCATGAGCGTGATGGCGGGCTTTTCGCCGGATACGCCGGTCATGGCAAAAACGATGTCGGGCGCCGCCGCGCGCAGCTGAAACGCCAGCTCCTTCGCAAACCCAGACGGAAGATGCTCCTGCGCACTCATCTGCGCGTCCATTTGCAGCGTTACCAGCCGGTACCCACCCTTATCTGCGGCCTGGCCAAGCAGCTGGCTCTTGAGCGTAGCGATGCGCTCTTTCATGTAGCGCTCCACCTGCTCCTGCAGGCCGGCGTTTTCGCCGATAGTTTTTTTTATGGCGGACACGAGGTTGGGCGTGTTGTGGAAAAATGCGCCTATTTCCCTGAACAGGTTTTGGAGGCGGTACACCACCTGCTCGGCATTCTCCCCCGTCACCGCCTCTATGCGCCGCACGCCGGCCGAGATGGCGGCCTCCGATGTTATCTTGAACAGCCCGATTTGCCCGGTTGCGCTCACGTGCGTTCCGCCGCACAGCTCCACCGATTCGCCCAGCTGCACAACGCGAACGCTATCGCCGTACTTTTCCCCAAACAGCGCCATGGCCCCCAGCGCTTGTGCCTCCTTCATCGGCATGGAGCGGTGCTCAACGAGCGCAGCGTTGCTGCGGATAAGCCTGTTCACCAGCTGCTCCACGCGCACCAGCTCCTCGTCGGCTACCTTCTGAAAGTGCGAAAAGTCGAAGCGCAGGCCGTCGGGCGAAACCATAGAGCCTTTCTGCTCCACGTGCGCCCCCAGCACTTTGCGCAGCGCGTGGTGGAGCAGGTGGGTAGCCGAGTGGTTGTTGGCGATTGCCGTGCGCCTGTCGGCGTCGACAACGGCGCGTAGCGGCGCGTCCACCTGCTGCGGCAGCCGCGCGGTGATGTGCACCGTGAGGTTGTTTTCCTTGTGCGTGCTCAGCACCTCTATCCGCTCGGCGGCGCTTTGCAGGTAGCCGGTATCGCCCAGCTGACCGCCGCTTTCGCCGTAAAAGGGCGTGACGTTGAGCGCCACCTGATACTGCTCCCTCCCCTTGCTCTTTACCTTGCGGTAGCGCACAATGGCGGCGTCGGCTTCGCACGTGTCGTAGCCTACAAACCTGAAGTCGGCGCAGGGCTGCACCTCTACCCAGTCGCCCGTCTCCACGGTGGCGGCGTTGCGGCTCCGGTCTTTTTGCGCGTTCAGCTCCTGCTCAAAGGTTTTTTGGTCAACGGTCAGCCCCTTTTCACGCGCCATGAGCTCGGTGAGGTCGAACGGAAAGCCGTAGGTGTCGTACAGCACGAAGGCCGTTTTCCCGTCAATTTGCGCTTTGCCGTCGCGCTGCAGCTTTTCGATTTCGGCGTCGAGCAGCCGTATGCCGATTTCGAGCGTTCGCAAAAACGTTGCCTCCTCTTCGGCTATCACTTTTTCCACCAAGCTTTTTTGGGCTTCCAGCTCCGGAAAATGCTCGCCCATTTGCGCCACCAAAATGGGAACGAGCTTGCCCATGAAGGGCTCGCTGAAGCCAAGAAAGGTGAACCCGTAGCGCACGGCGCGCCGCAAAATGCGCCGGATAACGTAGCCGGCTTTTACGTTGCCCGGCAGCTGCCCGTCGGCAATGGAGAAGCTCACCGCCCGCAGGTGGTCGGCAACGACGCGCATGGCGACGTCGCAGGCGGCGTTGTCGCCGTACTTTTTTCCGCTCAGCAGGGCTATCTGCGCAATGATGGGCTGGAAGATGTCGGTGTCGTAGCTGCTCTGCTTGCCCTGCAGCAGCATGCACAGGCGCTCAAACCCCATGCCCGTATCCACGTGCTTGGCGGGAAGCGCCTCCAAGCTGCCGCTGGCCTTGCGGTTGAACTGGATGAACACCAGATTCCAAATTTCTATCACCGTGGGGAAGCCTTTGTTGACCAGCGTGGCTCCGTCAACCTGGGCGCGCTCGGCGTCGCTGCGCATGTCCACGTGAATTTCCGTGCAGGGGCCGCAGGGGCCGGTATCGCCCATTTCCCAGAAGTTATCCTTTTTGTTGCCGTAGATGATTTGCGAAGCCGGCAGGAATTGCCTCCACAGCTCCAGCGCCTCGCTGTCCGGCCCGATGCCGTTGGCCTCGTCGCCCTCAAAAACGGTGGCGTACATGCGGGATTTATCAATCTTGAGCACGCCGGTGAGCAGCTCCCACGCCCACGCAATGGCTTCGCGCTTGAAGTAGTCGCCAAAGCTCCAGTTGCCCAGCATCTCAAACATGGTGTGGTGGTAGGTATCGTGCCCCACTTCCTCCAGGTCGTTGTGCTTGCCGCTTACGCGCAGGCATTTCTGCGTGTCGGCAACGCGGCGGCGGCTGGGAACGGCGTTGCCCAGAAAGTAGTCCTTAAACTGGTTCATCCCGGCGTTGGTAAACATGAGCGTGGGGTCATTTTTTACCACCATAGGCGCCGACGGGACAATGAGGTGCTCCTTTGATTTGAAAAAATCCAAAAAGGCGCTGCGAATTTCTTGTGAAGTCATTGTAATTAGGAATTACGAATTAGGAATTAGGAATACAGGTTACACGTATTTTCGGTCTGAACTCGGATTTTTTTGATTTGGATGATTATATGATTGGTGGCGCATGGTGCGATGTAGAGACGCATGGCGTGCGTCTCACTGCGCCTTGCGCATCAGCGCCATGTTCGGTGCGCAGGCTGCGCCTGTCGGCACATGAAAAGCAGCCGAAGCGTTGGTGCTCCGGCTGCTTTTTCGCCTGCTTGTGGCGCCCTTCTATTTTACGGCATTTACTACTGCTTCAAAAGCGCTGGGGTGGTTCATTGCCAGGTCGGCAAGCACCTTGCGGTTGAGCTGTATGCCTTTTGCGTTGAGCTTGCTGATGAATACCGAGTAGGTTAACCCCTGCGGGCGCACGGCTGCGTTGATGCGCTGTATCCACAGCGAGCGGAAGTTGCGCTTTTTGGTGCGGCGGTCGCGGTAGGCGTAGGTCAACCCTTTTTCGACGGTGTTCTTGGCAACCGTCCAAACGTTGCTGCGGGCAAGGAAGTTGCCTTTGGCAAGCTTCAAAACTTTTTTGCGCCGCTCTCTTGAGGCGACGCTGTTCACGGAACGTGGCATTTTTTCTTCTCTCCTTTTTGTTGTTTGTGAATGGTTAGCGTTTCCCTGCAACGGAACTCTTTCCTGCTAATTCATTCGGTTTAAAAAAATAGTAGCTAAAATAGCAGCTGCGTAGCGGCGCCGCTACTGTTTTACCAGCAGGTCTCTCACCTGCTTCACGTTGACGGCGGCCACCAGCGTAGAGTGCGACAGGTTGCGCTTTTGCTTGGTGTTTTTTTTCGTCAAGATGTGGCGCAGGTAGGCGTGCTTGCGCTTGATTTTTCCGGATCCGGTGAGCGTAAATCGCTTTTTGGCCCCCGAATTTGTCTTCATTTTTGGCATTTTTTTCGTTTGTTTTTATGGTTATGGTATTTCAAATTTTCTGCAGGTGCGGGCAATGCGCATGCCGCTACTTCTTTGATTTGGGCGTTAAGATCATGTTCATGCGCTTGCCTTCGAGCTTAGGCAGCATTTCCACCTTGCTCCACTCCTCAAGGTCGTTGGCAAAGCGCGCCAGCATTGCCTCGCCTTGGTCCTTGAACATAATTTCGCGGCCATGAAAAAAGACGTAAGCTTTTACCTTGTCGCCTTCTTTCAGAAAGCTTTCGGCGTGCTTAAGCTTAAAGGCATAGTCATGCTCGCCGGTGTTAGGGCCAAAGCGTATTTCCTTCACCTCCACTTTCACGGTGTTGGCTTTCATTTCCTTTTGCTTTCTGCGCTGCTGGTAAAGGAATTTTTGGAAGTCAACAATTTTGCAAACGGGAGGATCGGCTTGCGCTGATATTTCAACCAAATCCAGCCCCATTGCCTCCGCCATTTTCAGCGCCTCCGGCAATGAGTAAATGCCCTGGTTGGCGATGTTTTCGCCCACCACGCGCACCTGCGGCACGCGAATTTCGCGGTTGATTCTATACCCCGACGAATCATTACGGTGTTGTGGTAACGGTTTTCTCCCCGTTGGTTTTGGCCTCGAAGATGGCCTGCGTCCGCCAAAATTCGAGCTGTAAGACTGAGTCTTTATAAGGTTATCCTCCTAAAAAATTAACAATATGCCTATCCTTACTATCTGAGCATCACCCGATTATAGGCTTAAGCGTGCAATGCTGCGGCGCGGTATGCTGCTTAAAGGCCCACGCCATATTCAACTACGAGCCTGCAAATTTCGGTTTTTTTTATCAAAAAAACAAGAAGTCGAATAAAATTTATTTGATTGTAACTTCTACATTTGAATAAATCTTGGGGCGGTGATACAAAAACCAATCGCTGTGAGCGCCGCATCTCCCCCTTTTTTACAATGCCACACGGCAAATTTTGTTCATCCTTCGGTGATTTCAAATTGCTTTTGCCGATGAACACGCTACGCGCGGCAGCAATCATAATAATCCCCAGTATCAAAAAGCCGCAGCGCAGACATGCCCGCGCGTTGCGCCATTAACCATTAACCATTAACCGTTAACCATTAAAAAAATTCGTTCGTTGGAAATTTCGCGATTTTCGTCTAAATTTGTCGGCAATAAAAATCCTTTAAATCAGCTTTTGCAATGAAAAATGTTTTTCTCACCGCTGTCATGACCTTGTCTGCAGGTCTTCAGGCGTTTGCCTGCACCAACTTTATTGTCACCCGGGGTGCGTCCAAGAGCGGCGCGTGCCTCATCTCCTACTCTGCCGATTCGCACGTGCTGTACGGCGAGCTCTACCACTACCCTGCCGCGCTGCACCAGCCCGGCGATATGCGCAAGGTGTACGAGTGGGACAGCAAGAAGTATCTCGGCGAAATTCCCGAAGCTAAAGAAACGTACAACGTGGTGGGCAACATGAACGAGCACGCGCTCGCCATTGGCGAAACCACCTTTGGCGGACGGCATGAGCTGCACGACACATCCGGCCTGATGGACTACGGGAGCCTTATCTACATTGCGCTTCAGCGCGCCAAAACCGCCCGCGAGGCGATAAAGGTCATTGCAAACCTCATAGAGAAGCATGGCTACTGCTCGGAGGGAGAATCCTTTTCGATTGCCGACCCCAACGAGGCGTGGATACTTGAAATGATAGGGAAGGGAAGCCGCGAAGTGAAAAACGCCAAGGGCAAACCCTTTGCCAAAGGCGCGGTGTGGGTGGCGGTGCGCATCCCCGACGGATACGTAAGCGGACACGCCAACCAGGCGCGCATACAGACCTTTCCCCTTGCCGACGGTAAAAAATCCATCACCGCAAGGCAGATGAACAAAAACTTTCCGGCGAGCGCAGAGGTCGTTTACGCCGACGACGTGGTTGACTTTGCCCGCGCCTGCGGCTACTTTAGCGGAAAGGACGCCGATTTCTCCTTTTCCGACACGTACAACCCCGTGGACTTTGGCGGTGCGCGCTTTTGCGACGCCCGCGTGTGGTCGTTCTTCAAAGACGTGAACGACGACATGCAGCCCTACCTCGACTACGCCCTGGGGCACAACCTCAAGCACCGCATGCCGCTCTACGTAAAGCCCAACCGCAGCCTCGGCGCGGAGGACGTTGCCGCCGCCATGCGCGACCACTACGAGGGCACGCCCATGGACATGCGCACGGACGTTGGCGCGGGCGCCTACGCCTGCCCCTACCGCTGGCGCCCAATGTCGTGGGAGCTCGACAGCGTGAAGTACATCCACGAGCGCGCCACCGCCACGCAGCAAACCGGCTTCTGGTTTGTGGCCGAAAGCCGGGCGCCCCGCACCGGAGGCATCCTCTGGTTTGCCGTCGACGATGCGGCGACCTCCTGCCTCACCCCCATTTTCAGCTGCTCCACCAGCGTCCCGGAGTGCTTTGCCGCGGGCAACGGCGACATGCTCACCTACTCGCCCACCGCTGCCTTTTGGCTGTTCAGCCGCGTAACCAACTTTGCCTACTCGCGCTACAACGCCATGAGCGCCGACATTATAAAGGTGCAGCAGGCGTTTGAGGAGGAATCCCGGCGCTTGGTGGACGAGGCCATCCGGCAGGCGCAGCGGGAGGCAGACCCGGCGCAGCAGGTCGCCATGCTCACCGGCCTGTCGACAAGCCGCGCCAGCCACCTGATGAAGCGCTGGCAGCAGCTGGACAGCTACCTGCTCGTGAAGTACATCGACGGCAACATCAAAAGAGAAAAAGACGGCGCCTTTGAGCGTACGCCGCACGGCGCGTGTGCGCCACCCCTCCAGCCCCAGCTGCCCGAAAAATTCCGCAGGGCAATCGTAACCGACAACGGCGAAACGCTGAAAGAGTGGACGGAAGGAAAGTGATTGCTTGCGCTAATCACCAACCGCTAATCACTATTAACAGGGGGCTTTTGAACAATGAAAGCAATAGATGTTTTCTACCTGAGACGTTGCGCTACAACGCTGAGCAGGGCGCTGGAGCTACTTCGGGCGTCAGCCGCCGGAAGCATGGATTACGACATGTACCGCTCCGCCTGCATCAAAGAATTTGAAATTATTATAGAGCAAGGCGGCAAGCTGCTGCGCAAAGCGCTCAAGCCCTACTTCTCTTCGTCGCAGGCAGTGGACAGGCTCACGTTTAAGGACGTGTTTCGCCATGCGGTGCTGCGCGGGATAATTACTGCGGAGGAGTGCGAAAGGTGGCTGCAATACCGCGATAGCCGCAACGATACGGCGCACGCTTACGGCGCCGACCTTGCCGAAAAAACGCTCGCTATGCTGCCCCCGCTTACTGGAGATGCGGAGCGGCTGGCAGCGGCTATCGAGCAACAAAACCACGGCGATGAATTATGCTAATCAGAGAAAAAGATAGGGAGGCGCTGCTGCAAATATTCTCCGCTGTCGGGCTGCCCATTGAGGTTTGGGCCTACGGCAGCAGGGTGGACGGCAGCGCCCACGAAGGTAGCGACCTCGACTTAGCTGTAAGAACACGCAACCTGACGCCGCTTCCGCCCCGCACATACATGGCGCTGGTGGAGAAAATACAGGACAGCACCATTCCCATTCTGGTGGAGCTGAGGGATTGGGCGCTGCTTCCCGAAAGCTTTCACCGGAACATAGCGCAGCAGCACGAAATACTATTTAGCAACCTTTGAACCGTCACCCCGTGAGCACCATCTCCGATACGCTTATTGCGTGGTACGCCCCCAACCGTCGCGACCTGCCCTGGCGCAAAACGAAAGACCCCTACTCCATTTGGGTTTCCGAAATCATTTTGCAGCAAACGCGCGTAGCGCAAGGGCTGGGCTACTACCACCGCTTTTTGCAGGCCTTTCCCACCGTGCAGTCGCTGGCGGCGGCTCCGCTCGACGACGTAATGCGCGTGTGGCAAGGGCTGGGCTACTACACGCGCGCCCGCAACATGCACGCGGCGGCAAAGCAGGTGGTGGACGAGCACGGCGGGACGTTTCCCAACGCCTACGAAGGCCTCCGCTCGCTGCGCGGCGTGGGCGACTACACGGCGTCGGCCGTTGGCGCATTTGCGTTCAACATCCCCCGCCCGGCGGTCGACGGAAACGTGTACCGCATCTGGTCGCGCATCTTTGGCGTGTTCACCCCCATCGACACGGCCGAAGGGCAAAAAGAGCTCTACCAAATAGCGGTAGCGCAGCTGGACAAAAAGCGGTCGGACATTTTCAACCAGGCCATCATGGATTTTGGCGGAACGCTGTGCACGCCCAAAAGCCCGCGCTGCGGCAGCTGCCCCGTGGCCGACGTTTGCTACGCCTTTCGCAACAGCGCCGTTGCCCTGCTGCCCGCCAAAAGCAAAAAGGCGAAGGTCGCCAACCGATACCTCGCCTACCTGATGGTGCGGCACCGCGGCGACACCTTTATCCGCCGGCGCGAGGGGAGAGATATATGGCATTCGCTGTACGAATTTCCGCTGATAGAAACGGGTGGCAGCACGGCGCTCAAAACGCTCGAAAAAACGCCGGAGTGGAAAGAGCTGTTTGGCGGCGTAAAGCCTGCGGTGCTGCACGTTTCGCCGCGCCTCAAGCACCTGCTCAGCCACCAGCGGCTGTACGTGCAGTTCTACATTCTGGAGGTGAAAACGGCGCCCTACTTCCTTTCCACCAACTTTATCCGCGTAAAAGCCGACAGCATGGGCGAATACCCTACCTCAAGGCTGATAGACGGATACATGGCGGCAGAGCCTGTTGAAAAGTATTTTTTACAACCAAAAAGCGGCTAAAGCTTTTTTGAGGTGCTCTGAAAAATATGGTAGTGTCCATGCTCTAGTGACATGAACTTTAATTGGCAGATGATCAAACAGGTATCAATTTTACCAAAATATTTCAAATACTTAACAGTCAACAAAATATGTTTTTGTGTTAATAGAATAAGGACATCATCCAAAAAAAGAATTAGCCAAATTTTCGCAGATTTTTCTTGCGCCCAAAGAACCTCATTTACTCACTCGTGCTTATTTTTGGTGTTCGTGAGCTCGCTACGCTCGGTTCTAACCTCATTTATCCAACAAAACAACCTCAGTAGCAATTAGCTAACTAATCGCCATCCAACCTCATTACCTCATTTTCCATTTGCTCGTCTCCAATTTTCATTAATAATGAGGTAATTAAGTTATTGTTGGTTGTTATTCTCTCGGCTACTGAGGTTGTTTTGTTATTAAAATTAGGTGAAAACCGAGCGCAGCGAGCTCACGAACACCAAAAATAAGCACGAGTGAGTAAATGAGGTTTTTCGCTCCCTACAATTTATGACACTACTCGGTGATTGGCTGCGCAAAAAGGCGGGTTACGGTAATTTTGGCTGCGCAAAAAGGGCAGACAAGAGCGATTGCCAACGCTCCGCCCTGCGCCTGCACCGCAGCAGCAGGCTGCCTCGGCGCGCCTGCCGTTGCGGCCTTGCAGCGTGCGCCCACCGCCCCGGTTTTTTGTGGGCAGAACGGGGAAAATGCTGCGGGCTGCGGCTACGCTTTACGCGCGTACTCCAGCACGCGCTGCAGCGTATGCCGGTCAACATCCACCTCCTGCTCTTGAAGCGCGCAGAGCAAGCGCTCTACCTCGTCCGTCAGCTCCGGCAGCGCGCCGCTATTTTCCTGCCCGTGCAGCTCGCTACGCAGGCGCTCCTCCCTTTCCGTCGGGTGCGGCAGCGCAGCGTCGGTCGGGAGGTCGCGATGCTCCGGAAAGAGGTCGTGATGTTGACTATCAGGGTTGCGTAAATTATCCATCCTTAGCGGTTGATAAGTTGTTAATCACACCAAAGATAGCGGTTTTTTATATGTAAGATGCGGTAATTTTAAAATCGCAAGTACACTTTATGTTAATTAAGCTGTTTTGCTATGCCACGAGCATTTTTTTGCTTTCCTCCACCATTTTTCGCATGTTGATGATGGCGTAGCGCATGCGCCCCAGGGCGGTGTTGATGTTGATGTTGAGCTGCTCGGAAATTTCCTTAAAGCTCAGGTTCATGTAGTAGCGCATGAGCACAATTTCGCGCTGCTCCGGGGGGAGAAAGTCCAGCAGCTGGCGCACATCCTTGCGGATTTGCAGCCGCACGGCCCGCTCCTCGGCGTTGAGGTCGGAGAGGTCGTCGCCGGTAATGGAGAGGCCGTCGGTGTTGTCGTTGCTGCACTCGTTGTTTTGGCGCAGCTTGCGGAAGTAGTCGATAATCAGGTTGTGGGCAATCCGAACAACCCACGGCGCAAACTTTCCGCTCTCGGCGTACTTGCCGTTTTTGAGAGAGCGAATGACCTTAATGAAAGTTTCCTGAAAAATATCGTCGGCAACATCCTTATGCTTTACCGAAAGGTAGATGTAGGTGTACACCTTGCGGCGGTAGCGGGTAAGCAGAACCTCAAACGCCGCAGCGTCGCCACCTACAAACTGCTTGATGAGAGTGTTATCGCTCAAGTTTTCCATGCACATCGTCTTACTATTTAGATTAAGCGCAGCGGTACTGCACCTGCTGCTGCTTAAAATGGTTTATAATAGTAGATATGGAGCGATAGGCAAAATCTTTTTATGCGTAAAACAATTTATGTCTTTACAAAAATAGGATGTTTTTCTTTAATTTCCAAATTTCGTACCTTTGCACCTTGTGTCTTACGGTTTTTACTTCAATCCAATTTCATGTCACAAATCAGCATAAGAGGGGCTAAGGTGCACAACCTTAAAAATGTAGATGTAGCGATTCCGCGCGATAAGTTAGTGGTCATCACCGGGCTTTCGGGGTCGGGCAAGAGCACGCTGGCGTTCGACACGCTTTTTGCGGAGGGTCAGCGCCGGTACGTGGAGAGCCTGTCGGCGTACGCCCGGCAGTTTCTGGGCCGGATGAACAAGCCGGAGGTGGACAGCATCACGGGCGTTCCGCCGGCCATTGCGATAGACCAAAAGGTCGGCACGCGCAACCCGCGCTCCACGGTGGGCACCTCCACCGAAATATACGACTACCTCAAGCTGCTGTACGCCCGCATAGGGCATACCTTTTCGCCCGTTTCGGGGGTGGAGGTAAAGGCGCACAGCGTGGCAGACGTAACCCGCTACATCGCCTCCCAGCCCAGCGAAAAGCGCATGGCGCTGCTCGCCCCGCTGCACCTGCCCCACGGCATGGGCTTCATCGAAAAGCTTACGCTGCTCCTCCACGAAGGCTTTAGCCGGATATGCATTGCCAACGCCGGCGGGGAGTGGAGCGTTGCCGGCATTGAGGAGTACCTGGCGTCGCTGCCCAAAAAGAGCCAAAAGGGGGAGCCGGTGGAGGTGAGCGGCGAGGTGTTCATCCTCGTCGACCGCTTTGCCGCCACCGGCGACGAGGAGGCCCTGAACGACATCGGCGATTCGGTGCAAACCGCATTCTTTGAGGGAAACGGCAACATTCTGGTGGCCGACTTTCCCGTTACCTCGTCCGGCGGCGGGATGCCGGCGGGTGCGCCGTTCTCCAGCCGCTTCGAGGCGGACGGCATCACGTTTGAGCAGCCCTCGGAGCACCTGTTCAGCTTCAACAACCCGCTGGGCGCCTGCCGCCGCTGCGAAGGCTACGGAAAAGTTATCGGCATCGACGAAGACCTCGTCATCCCCGACAAGTCGCAATCCGTGTACAGCGACGCGGTGGCGTGCTGGCGGGGCGAGCAGATGAGCCGCTTTAAAGCGCAGCTCATCCGGCAGGCAGAAAAGCTGGGATTCCCCATCCACAAGCCCTACTACGAGCTTACGCCCGGACAAAAAGCCATCCTGTGGCGCGGCAAGGGGGCGTACGGCGGCTTAGACGCCTTTTTCGCCTACCTCGAAGAGAGCCGCTACAAAATTCAGCACCGCGTGATGCTGGCGCGCTACACCGGCAAAACCGTATGCCCCGACTGCAACGGCTCGCGCCTGCGCAAGGAGGCGCTCTACGTGCAGGTGGGCGGCAAAAATATCAGCGAGCTGGTGGTGATGCCGGTCGATACGCTGGCCAGCTTTATGGAAAACCTCGCGCTGAGCCGGTACGAGCAGCAGGTGGCCGGACGGGCGCTGGTGGAGATAAAAAACCGGCTGCGCTTTCTCCAAAACGTCGGGCTGGGCTACCTTACGCTCAACCGCCTGAGCAACACCCTAAGCGGCGGCGAAAGCCAGCGCATAAACCTGGCCACCTCGCTCGGCAGCAACCTCGTGGGGGCGCTCTACATCCTCGACGAGCCCAGCATCGGCCTCCACCCCCGCGACACCCAGCTGCTGGTGGGCGTGCTCAAGCAGCTGCGCGACCTGGGCAACACGGTGGTGGTGGTGGAGCACGAGGAGGAGATTATCCGCGCCGCCGACTGGATCATTGACATCGGCCCTATGGCCGGGCGACAGGGCGGCGAAATCGTTTTCCAGGGACCGCCCCCGGCGCACCGCTCCTCCGACCGGAAAGCCACCCCGCCTCAGCAAGCCGACCCGCCTCAGCAAGCCGCAAAAAACAGCCTTACGCTGAAGTACCTGAGCGGCGCAGAAAAAATAGACCCCCCGGCGCGCTGCCGCAAAATGAGCAGCTACATAGAGGTGCAGGGCGCGCGGGAAAATAACCTGAAGAACATCAGCGTAAGGTTTCCGCTGGGGGGAATCGTTGCCGTTACGGGCGTGAGCGGGTCGGGGAAGTCGACGCTGGTAAAAAGCATCTTCTACCCGGCGCTCAACAAGCTCATCAACGCCTACGGCGAAAAGGCGGGGCAGCACGACAAGCTGAGCGGCGACGTGAAGCGAATAAAAAACGTGGAGATGGTTGACCAAAACCCCATAGGGCGCAGCAGCCGCAGCAACCCCGTTACCTACATCAAGGCATACGACGAAATTCGCAAGCTCTACGCCGACCAGCCCTACGCCAAGCACAACGGCTACGGCGCCGCCCACTTCTCCTTCAACATAGACGGCGGCCGCTGCGAAGAGTGCCAGGGCGACGGATTCATAAAGGTGGAAATGCAGTTCATGGCAGACGTTACGCTCGTGTGCGAAGCCTGCGGCGGCAAACGCTTCAAGCCCGATATCCTCGAAGTAAAGTACAAGGGCTACAGCATCAGCGACGTGCTGGACTTTACCGTCAACCAGGCAGTAGAGTTTTTTGACGCGCAAAAAGACGCCGCCGCCAAAAAGGTGGCGGAGCGCCTCAAGCCTCTCCAAAACGTTGGGCTGGGCTACATCAAGCTGGGGCAAAGCGGCAGCACCCTGTCGGGCGGCGAAAGCCAGCGCGTGAAGCTGGCCTCGTTCCTCAACAAGGAAACCAACCCCAACCCCATCCTCTTCATCTTCGACGAGCCGACAACAGGCCTGCACTTTCACGACATAAAAACGCTCCTTAAGGCCTTCAACGCGCTCGTGGAGCGCGGCCATACGGTGCTGGTCGTGGAGCACAACATGGACGTGGTGAAGTGCGCCGACTGGGTCATCGACCTCGGACCGGAAGGCGGAGAGGCCGGCGGATACCTCTGCTTCTGCGGTACCCCACAGGAACTCGCCAAGCACAACGAGCTGCATACAGGAAAATTCTTAAAAAAACTTTGATAATGGTTAATGGTTAATGGTTAATGGTTAATGGTTAATGGCGCGATGCACGGAGTGCGGGGTGCGATGCATGGAGTGCGGGGTGCGATGCGCGATGTGCGGGGCACGGGGCACGGGGCACGGGGCGCGATGCACGGAGTGCGGGGCGCGGGGCGCGGGGTGAGGTGAGGCTCAACGACAGGTTTTCTTTTCGGACTATCTACAGGGCTTGAGCCGAACGCTATATGGATGAACCTCGCTTCTAAGGCCATGTCAAATATCACCACCTCGTTTACACTCTAAGGCGGGGGTATCTGTATCAGTACATCGTTTACACTAAACATGTGATTATTGCTATATTCTTAATCCCACCCTACTTTTGTAAACGAGGTTATGATACGAATTAGACCATTAGATGTAAACGAGGTGGTGATACTTATCAAGTACATTTGGGGGAAGGTATGATGCTGAGGCAGGCCATGCGCCTTTGTGCGCCTCTGTGCGCCTCTGTGCGCTTCTGTGCGCTTCTGTGCGCCTCTGTGCGCTTCTGTGCGCCTTTGTGCGCTTCTGTGCGCTTCTGTGCGCTTCTGTGCGCCTCTACGGCGTTGCCCACCCGCGCCTTGCGCAGCTCAAAATTCAAAATTTAAAATCCGGAATTGCACATCTCATGATTTTCACCTAATTTTGCGGGGTGGAACGAATTACCTCTTTGCAAAACCCCCGCGTAAAAAGCGTGCTGGCGCTCATGGAAAAATCCCGCGAGCGCCGCCGGAGCGGCTTGTTTGTGGTGGAAGGCGCACGGGAAGCTGGCCTGGCGGTGCAGGGGGGCTACCGCCTGCAAACGCTCTTTGTATGCCGCGAAATATGGGGCGAAAGCCGCCCGCTCCCGCAGGCAGAGCAGCGCTTTGAAATGTCGCCGGAGGTCTTTGCAAGGCTGGCCTACCGCGAGGGTAGCGATGGCCTGCTTGCGGTGGTATGGCAAAAAGCGCTGCTGCCGGAAAACTTGCGCCTGCCCCCAAATCCGTTTGTCATTGTGCTCGAAGCGGTAGAAAAACCCGGCAACTTGGGCGCCATTCTGCGCACCGCCGACGCTGCCCGCGCCGATGCCGTGATGGTTTGCGACCCGCAGTGCGACGTGTTCAACCCAAACGTTGTCCGCTCCAGCGTAGGATGCCTGTTCACCTGCCAGGTGGCGTGCTGCTCGTCGGGCGAAGCGCTGGATTTTTTGCGAAAACGAAAAATAAAAACGCTCGCCGCTACGCTCCAATCGGCAGCGTGGTACCACGAATGCGACATGCGCGGAGCCTGCGCCGTTGTGCTGGGCACGGAGGCCGACGGCCTTACGGACTTCTGGCGGCAAGCCGCCGATGCTCAGGTCAAAATCCCCATGCGCGGCGCTATCGACTCGCTCAACGTGTCGGTCGCAACGGCAATTATCACGTTTGAGGCTATGCGGCAGCGCGGATTTGGCGGCAGCGGCGGCTGATAACCTTACTGTAACACGAAAAAAAGGGTGGGGTGAAAAATTGGCGGGGTGAAAAACCTAATTTAAATAACAAAATAACCTCAGCAGAGAGCTATAAGCATGAGCAACAACCTCACTACTTCACTAAAGCAAATGGGTTACAATCAGCGTAATGCTTACCACATCATGCATTTTATGACATCATCAAAAAAAGTTGCTGAAAAATGAAAAATGTATTGCTTTTGATAGCCGCCGGCGCCCTTGCGGCTTCGTGCACCGCCCGCAAAGCGAACCTTGAGGTGGGCGACAGCCTCCCGGCGTTTAGCGTGACGGGCGCAACAACCTCCTCCGGCTTGCTGGGCAAGCCAAGCCTCATCGTGCTCTTTGCTACGTGGTGCCCCGGATGCCAAATGGAGCTGCCGCAGGTGCAGGCGCTCTACGAAAAGTACGGCAAAACCGGAAAGGTGGCCATTGTGGGCTTTGCGCGTGAGCAAACAGCCGCCGAGGTGGATTCGCTGTGGCGCCAGGAGGCGTTTACCTTCCCCGCCTACCCCGACCCCGAGCGCAAAATTTACGCCCTGTTTGCCGAAAAAACCATCCCGCGCTGCTACCTCTTTGACGCTTCCGCCAAGCTGGTGTACAAGTCCGAAGGCTACTCGCCGGAGCAGGTGGCCGAGCTGATCAACGCCGTTGAGCAGATTGCCGCATTTTAGCAACCGGAGTGGCTTTGCCGATCCCATTAACCGCTCAAAAAATCCAAAAATCCGTATGAATCCAACGCTCTCCGACTTCTACCCGTCAAACGTATTTAAGTTTTGCCCGTTTTGCGGCGCCAACGAGCTCGTGTGGGACGGCGTAAAGTCGCACCGCTGCGGCGCGTGCCACCGCAGGCTGTACGTCAACGAGGCTGCGGCAACCGTTGCCCTCATTGTCAACGCGCAAGGCGAGCTGCTGCTTGTACGCCGAAAGTACGACCCGGCCAGGGGAACGCTCGACCTGCCGGGCGGCTTTGTAGACCTGGGCGAAACCGCCGAACACGCCATCATCCGCGAAGTGAAGGAGGAGCTGAACATAGAGGTGACCGAGCTGCAATTTTTCGGCTCATTCCCCAACCGCTACCTCTTTGGGGGGCTGACCTACTTCACGCTCGACCTCGTATTCATCTGCACCGTTCACGACCTATCGCCCCTCTGCGCCGCCGACGACGCCGAAGCCTGCCTGTTCATTGCCCCGCAGAAAATAAACATCGAAGAAATCGGCCTGGAGTCGATACGGGAGGTGATCAAGAGCTACGCGCAGAAAATCCGGCGCTGGTAACCAATGGGGTAGGCGGCGGAAGTATCACGGTGGTTTTTGTTGCCGCAGGGTAGCGGCTGGAAATTAAAAATTAAGGCTCAACCCCTAAAATGAGGAGCATAACCGGGCTGTACAGCATTTTGCCGGACATGGTTTTCTCCTTGCTTTCTTTTGTAAGAAGCTTGCCTGCATCAATGCTTTCAACGGTTTCGGTAATCTCTTTATACAACTTTTTGTGGTGAACAATGAGGTATTCTTCGCCGTTCAAATGCGAGTATTTTTGTGCTATTTTCATTGGTCATAATGTGTTGTTGGAGATTTTGAGCTGCATCCATTCCGTCGGCATTTGAGATACTTTCTCGTTACCGGTCGGCTGGAATATGGCTTTCGTCATGGGGCGAATTTTCAATGTTCCTTCCTTAAAACTTTTTATTCTTTGATTGGCTATTTTACAATAAGCTTCCTCTTTTTCTATACCGATTGCATTCCGGTTGTTTTTAATAGCACCCAACACGGTAGAGCCAACTGGTCTACTACCCAGCTGTTTTCATTGGTAAGCGCTAAAACGCAGCGTTCTACAAGCTCTATGGGAAATTGGCAGGGGTGCGCTGTTTTTTCAGGATGATTTGACTTGACGTTGGGGATATCCCACAAGGCTTGCTCCCAGTCTTGCTCAATAATTTCCCAGATGTCACTTGGATTCTTCCCCAGCGGATTTCCCGAAATCTGCCCTTTTTTGGGTCCCTTAAAATACTTTTTACCGGGATATTTGGAAGGTACCCTGACATTGTCAAGGTTAAAAATATAGCCATCTGTTTTACTGAACCACAAAATGGTTTCATAACGACCGCTGAAACGGTTGCTTGCATGAAGCCCGTGTCCGAAATGCCAGATAATCCGGTTCCGCAGCTTCAGCCCGTGCCGATTGAAAATCCGGTAGTAGTAAACATCAAGCGGAAATACCTCCCCCTTGTCCACAAAATTTCCTGACTGCCAGCAAAGATTTCCTCTGTCCGAAAGCGTCCTTACAAGCTCCGAGATTATCTCTTCCTGCGTTTCAAGATATTTTTCGATGCTCGTTTTCGTCTCGTATGATTTGCCGACATTATATGGCGGAGAGGTCAGGACAAGGTCAAATTTACCATCGTCTGCTCTTTTGAGAGCAGACAAGCAATCCTCATTTTGCATTTCACAATGAAGACCGGGATTGGCGTATTCAAATAAAGGTTCTTTTACTTGCATGTCAATTAAATTACCCGACAAAAGTACATGAAAAACTCGGGTTTCCCAAGCGTGCACAGTGAAAAAAGGGTGGAGTCTGAATTAAACAACTTGCGAAAGCTGAATTATTTACTCCGCAGCGGAGATAAACTGATACTTTCCGGATAGGATTTCAGCGGCTACATAGCCATTTTCTGCATTTTTTAGCGTTACTCCTTCCGTATTTGTCGTCACCGTCCCGCTTTTGGCAAGGTGCTCGGTCTGCGGAGCCGGAATATACACGGTTGCCGAGGTGTTTGGCGGCGCCGTTACCGACAGGATTATCCGGTTGCCCTTTCGCTCCCAGCGGCTAACGATTTCGCCGTAAGGAGAGCCTACCGCCGCTTCGGCAAAATCCACGCCGGAAACGATGAATGGCTTCACGATAAAATGCTTGTAGCCCACGCCATTTTCGCCGGGCTGAATGCCGCAAAGCCCTTTGGTAAACCATCCGGCAATGCCGGTGTAGCAGGTGTGTATTTTGCTCGGCACGTCAACCTTCCAGTCTTCGGGCCAGGTGCTTTCGCCCTGCGCGATAAAATAGCCGTACCCCGGATAGCCGGTCTTGCTAAGGATATTCGCCGCCAGCTCTGCTGTTTGCGAGCGCTCCGTCAGGTAGTGCATGAGCACGGTCAGCCCCGAGCTGCCCATGTCGAAATACGGGTGCTTGCTGCTCATATCGGCAGCGATAAACTCCTCCAGCTGCGCCAACTCGCCCTCTTTTGCCAGGCCTACAAGCGCTGCGAATGCCTGCTGCACCTGCGTGCCGTCGGAGTAGGTGCCGGCAGCCGGGTCGTAGAACTTGGCGCGAATGGCGGGGCGCAGGGCCGCCAGCCGGTCGCCGTACAGCGCGGCGTCGTCCGGCTTGTTGAGCAGGTTGGCGATTTTGATAAACGTTTCGAGGTTCATGGCGTAGACGCAGCTGTTGAAGTAAACGGCCTGCGCGCTGGAGCCGAACTCGTTTCGCGAACCGGGAGCCAGCCAGTCGCCGAGGAATTGGCCGTCGTGCGCGCGGTACTTTCTCAGCAAGCCTTCGCTGACATTTGCGTTGAGGAACTCCAGCCAGCGCTTGGCGACAGGATAAATCAGCTCAAGAATTTGCGGGTCGCCGTAGTGCAGGTAGTGCTCCCAGGCCACGTTAAGCCCTGCGCTGCTCCACAGGGCTCCGCCCCAGTGGTGGTCGTTCGGCTGAGGTGCGGTGTTGCGCCCCCAGCCGTCGGGCAGCTGCACATCGCGCCAGTTGCGCACCACGTTGCGGTAGAATGCGCCGCCATCGTAGCTGGGCAGCCCTATGCCCCACGACGTTGCCGTAGCCGTTTCGCCGTAGCCGCAGCGCTCGCGATGGGGGCAATCTGAGGTATAGCCTTCGGTAGTGTTGGCAAGGAAAGTCCACAGGTCGGTCTCAAAGATTTTGTTGAACAGCTCGCTCGACGAGCGGAATCGCCCGGTGCGCTGCAAGTCGGTGCTGATGGCGAGGGCGGTAGCGTCGTCCGCCCTGGGCGCTTTACTCAGCCCCTTTATGTTCGCATACCTTCCGGCGACGTAGTTAAAGCGGTTGGAAAAAATTTCGCCGTCTTTTCCCGATGCGATGAAAATGCTGCGGATGTTGAAGTCGTCGAATGATTTGTCGTCGTCGGCCGAGCCTATGATGATGGTGTCGCCGGCGGTAAGGCCGCTGAAGCGAATATGCAGCCAGCCGGTAAAGTTTTTGCCGAAATCAACCTTGTAAACGCCATCGCCGGCGTCGGTGACGCTTTGCGCCGCAATCCGCTCAATGATCCGCGAAGGGGGTATGTCGTGCGCAACAAGCGCAACGCTGTCGTTATCCGCAGTGGTGGCGGCCAAGGCCCAGCGGCTATCGTCGAACGAAACGCTGTTCCAGCCCGGAGTAAAGGCGCGGGCGTCCACCACTTCGCCTCCGTTATCGTTATAGGTAAGGACGCTGCGCGTATCTTCGCTGCTGCTGACGGCGCAGCGCCAGGTATCGTCGGAGCATAGCGTAATGGCGTTACCATTGGCGTCTTTGCCGTCGAGGCGTACCCGAAGGGCGGGCGTTCGCGAAAAGCAATTGTAGCTGGCCCACCCCGAGGCAAACCAGACGCCGATGGCGTTGGCGCCTTTTTGGAGGAGCGTCGAGACGTCGTATGTTACGTAGAAAAGCCGCTTGTCGAAGTTGGTCAGCGCAGGCGCGAGCACGCGGTCGTCGGCTTTTTTGCCGTTGATGTACAGCTCGTGATGCCCCAGCGAAGCCACATGTATAAACGCTGCACCCGGCTTGGCGTCGAGCTTCAGGGTTTTGCGAAACCAGATGTGCTTCACCCGCGGAGCGTCGGGGTGGCGTATCCATGCCGCTTCGCTCCACTCCGAAGGGTCGAGAAGGCCGGTAACAAAGCGGGCCGGCGGGCTCCACCCCGAAGGCTTGCCGTCTTTGTCGTAAACCCGGACTTTCCAAAAGTATGCGCTGCTCGAACGCAGCGGCTTCCCGCCAAAGGGAACTAAAACCGATTGGGAAGAATTTACTTTGCCGCTATTCCACACGTCGGCCTTGGCCTCCGTCAACATCGCGAGGCTGCTTGCAACCAAAATGCTGTAGGCGGTTTGGCGCTGTCCTCGCGTGTGCTCGGAATCGAAGACCGTCCACCCCAAGCGGGGCGCGGCGACTCCGATTCCCACCGGCTCGGTTTGATATTCGCATTGCAGCGCCATCGCGCCAAACTTGCCGCCAGACCACTGGCAGGCTGACGTTAGCGCACACAGCGCCGTAAAAAGAAAAATGTTCCTGTTCATTTTGGGGGGGGGATTATTTTATAAAGCTACTCTAAGCTACCTGTAAATTCACTTGCGGGAACCTCTAAAAACCCCAAACGCTACGCTACGCTCCCATGGCCGAAGCCCAATTTAAAATTCCCGCAAAGATTGTTGCAAAAATAGTACAAAAAGTTAATCCGAGAGGTAGGAATGGGGGAGCATGTAAGGCCAATGCGCTTAATTTTTGAATAATTTAACTTGTTGTTTACTGTCGCCGAATTTTGCATTGCTGTGGTATTCAACGTTTTTACATTTTTCCAAACCTGTTTTTCCAACAAACCGTTAGCTATCATCAATTTAGGATGGATTCGCAAGCGCTTGTGAGGGATTCGCAAGCCTTAAGCTCTACGCTATGGCAGCGCCGTTGAGCGGAAAAATCTCATCCTGCCGGCTACTCCTGGATATACCCAAATTCCCGCAGCTTACGGTCGCTGTCGCGCCAGTCGGGGTTTACCTTTACGAAAGTTTTGAGGAATACTTTTTTTTCAAAGAACTCCTCCATGTCCTTACGCGCTTCGACGCCTACCCTCTTCAGCATTTTCCCCCGATGGCCAATGATGATGGCCTTTTGCGATTCTCGCGCCACGTATATCACCGCCGAGATGCGGTAGAGGTCGCCCTCCTCCTTGAACTCCTCAATCGCCACCTCTGCGCTGTAGGGTATTTCCTGGCTGTAGGTGAGGAAAATTTTTTCGCGGATAATCTCCGAGGCAAAAAAGCGGAGGCTCTTGTCGGTAAAGGTATCCTTGTCGTAGTAGGCTTCGCCCTCCGGGAGGAGCTCCAGCAGCGCTTTGAAGAGCGCATCGACGTTGAATTTCTCTAAGGCCGACGCCGGAATGATGAGCGCGCGCGGAACCGTTGCGTGCCACCGCTCCACCAGCGCCTCCAGCTTCGGGGGCGTGGTGAGGTCTATCTTGTTTACCACCACCACCACCGGAACGGTCAGGCTGTTGAGCCGCTCTACGTAGCGCGCGTGCTTATCGGCCTGCTCTACCACGTCGGTTACGTACACGATGACGTCGGCGTCGGCAAAGGCGGTGACCACATGCTTCATCATGGCCTCCTGCATCCTGTAGCGCGGCGACAGGATGCCGGGCGTGTCGGAGTACACAATCTGAAAATCGCTGCCGCTCACAATGCCCATAATGCGGTGGCGCGTAGTCTGCGCCTTGCTGGTGATGATGCTCAACCGCTCGCCTACCAGCGCGTTCATCAGCGTGCTCTTGCCTACGTTGGGGTTGCCTACAATATTTACAAAACCGGATCTATGCACCTTCCTAAAATTTTATGCGTTATGCTCTTTGCTGCTTTGCTGCTTTGCTGCTTTGCTGCTTTGCTGCTTTCGAGCTGCTAAGTTAGCAAGAATTTGCGAATAAATCGGCTAAATCTTTTTCGCCGCTCACCAGCGAACTCACGAACGCCTTGCTCCGTGTCTCTCTGTGAAACCTCCGTGCACCTCTGAAACTAAAAACTAAAAACTAAAAACTAAAAACTAAAAACTAAAAACTAGCGCTACGCGGCATTAATCATCTTAATCCCATAAATCCGAGTTCAGACAGGCGTAAACCCTCCGTGAAGCCTCTGCGCAACTCTGTGTTACTATTGCACAGAAGGCTTCCGCACCTGTCTGAACTCGGATTTTATGGGATTTTTGGGATTAAGATGATTGTCTGAACTCGGATTTTATGGGATTTTGGGGGTTAAGATGATTGTCTGAACTCGGATTTTATGGGATTTTTGGGATTAAGATGATTGTCTGAACTTGGATTTTATGGGATTTTTGGGATTAAGATGATTGTCTGAACTCGGATTTTATGGGATTTTTGGGATTAAGATGATTAATGCCGCGTGGCGATAGTTTTTAGTTTTTAGTTTTTTAGATGATTAATGCCGCGTGGCGCTGTGGAGACGCACGCCGTGCGTCTCTACAGCGCCATGGCATCGCTGAAAGTTTTTTTGCGTAGCGATAGTTTTTAGTTTTTAGTTTTTAGTTTGCCACCGCTATTTGCATGGTTTTTCTCCCTGCTTTTCCGTCGAGGATGAGGTAGTAGGT
>JAIROF010000183.1 GCA_031257655.1 Prevotellaceae bacterium
CCCGTGTAGTAGTCCCGCAGGGACGACACTTGATTAACCGTATGCTTTAGCATACGGTTACAGCGTACTCGCTTTCTCTCCGCAGGCAGTCCCGCAGGGACGACACTTGATTGCCCGTATGCTTTAGCATACGGATACAGCGTACTCGCTTTCCTTTTCCCCAGAAAACGCCTATATTTGCGCCAAATGACCAAAATGACCAAAGCAAAAAAAGTTCTTTGAAATATTGAAATAAAATAGCCAAGTATTGCGAACTTTGCAGCGCTGTTTCCGGAGTCCCGGCGGAGCGTAGCGGAGCCGGGACTCCGGAAACAGCGCTGCAAAAACAAGTTTAATTTACGCTACAATTTTGTTATGATCAACAATTCATCCATCGGAAAATGGGAACGCCTGCGCCAGAAGCAGCAGGACGTTCAATTCGTCAACCGGCTGCAGGCAGGAATGAACTGCTCTCCCTTCGAGGCAAAAGCCATTCTGAACTGTGTGTACGAGGTTTACCAACCCTTTTTCGACAACTCCGCTTCGATGAAGCCTGGGCAAATATGCTTCGAAGTGGTAACGGTCGAAAATTCGGCAAAGGAGAAGCTCTCCGGATGCCAAATGAAAAGCGTTGTGCTGACGCTGGACGCGGGAACGGCCGATTTGGAAGTTCGCGAGCGCGAAGGGGTTATCGGCTTACGCCGACACCGCCTCGAACGCATCGCCACCGAAGCCTTTCAGCAGGGCGGCCTCCTGACCGTAGAAGACATTGCCAACCGCCTGCTTAACTGCGGCGAGCGAACGGTTACCCGTGATATTAAAATTTTAAAGGACATGGGCGTATGCTTGCCGCTACGCTCAACCATTAAGGATATGGGCCGCTCTATTTCGCATCGAGAGATGATTGTCAGGCATTGGCTTTTAGGCATGGAATTTTCTGAAATCTCACGCCGAACAAACCACAGCATAGAAGCGATTGCCAGCTACGTTGAGAAATTCAAGCGCGTTGTTTGCCTGGCAAAGGACAACCACGAAATCAAAACCATTGCCTTCCTGGTAAAGATTGCTGTGAGCCTTGCACAGCAGTACTACGACTTATACCAAACTTTGGGTATCGTGCCAAGCCGTGAAAAGGAGCTGGATGAGCTGCTAAAAAAAACTATCGCTCAACATTAAATAATTCTTTAGAAATGCTTCAACAATCAGACCATGTAAAACGGTACCGTTCGGCTCATGACCGGTATCTCAAGCCAACGATTATCAATTTTCTCGTTCGCGAGCTGCGCTACCTTGGGCCGGTTACCGCCGCCAACGTTGCCGATGAATTAATCCGTATTTTTGATGAAAACTCACCAAAAAAAAACAACTTGAAACACGGACAAATGCTTTGGAATGCGCTGGACAAAAACACCAGAGGTGATTCGCCGAAGCGAAAGTACAAAGCGGTTGTCCTTTCCGTAGTAACCGATGAGGATGTGGCGCTTTTTGAGCAGGGGAAACCCATCCGGCAGATTCGCAAACAGGTAATTGCCCGCCTCATGCGCGAAGCTTACGAGCAAGGAGGCATCCTTTCTACAAGGGATGTCGGGCTTATTCTGGTGATGTCAGACGGCGCTATCTCGCTTGCACGAGTGGAGTATGAGAAAGAAGCTCAGGTGGTCTTACCGCATCCGGGGGTGCTGCACGATATGGGGTCTACTATTACTCACAAGCAAATCATTATTAAAAAGTACGTGGTGGAGAAAAAAACATCGAACATTATTGCCCTTGAAACCAATCATTCGCAACGCGCCGTTGACCACTATATCCGTGATTTCAACAGGGTTAAAATCCTCTTGGAGGACAACAAAGACCCTGAGTTTATACATTTGGCTACACAAATTTCAAAACCTACTATAAAACAATATCAGGCTATTTACAACCAATATGTTAAAGAACTTTAAAGTTGCTTTTATTTTGTTAATACATTTGGAATGTCAAATGACATTACCTCCGGCGTTTTCAAGTGTCGTCCCTGCGGGACGACCCGGATGCCTGCTTTCCGCGCACTTGATCCGTATGCTAAAGCATACGGTTAATCAAGTATCGTCCCTGCGGGACGGCCTACGGGGAGAAGGCGGGTAGGCCGTATCCGTATGCTAAAGCATGCCGTATCCGTATGCTAAAGCATACGGTTAAGCAAGTGTAGCTCATCTCCCACCATACCAATGCCATACGGGAGAAGTGGTGGGAGATTGGCTATACAATCATTTCATAGCACATCAAAAAAAGAATTAGCCCAAAAAAGCAGCAAAAACAGCGGGCTACCCCCGCCTCCGGCTACCTCCGGTTGAGCTTGCCCAGCAACCTTAGCATCTCCAGGTAGAGCCATACTAAGGTGAGCATGAGGGCAAATGCGCCGTACCACTCCATGTACTTGGGGGCTGCCATTTGGGCGCCGCGGTCAATAAGGTCAAAGTCGACCAAAAAGTTGAGCGCCGCAATAATCACGATAAAGAGGCTGATGCCAATGCTCAGCGGCGAAGCATCGTGCAGAAATGTCATTGGCGTAAAGATGCTCGCTATCCACGTTGCCACGTAAAACAGGGCGATGGCGCCGGTGGCAACAATAATGCCGCTGCGCAGCTTGTTGGTGACCTTTATGGCGCCCGTGCGGTAGAGCACCAGCATGAGGAAGAGGACGCCAAACGTAAGCCCTACGGCCTGCAGGACGATGCCATTGGACTCTACGTTGAACATGGCCGACAGCGCTCCAAGGCAGAGGCCTTCGCACACGGCGTACAGCGGCGCTGCCCAAACCGACTTGCGCGGGCGGAATATGGCGATGAGCGAAAATATCAGCCCGCCTACTAACCCGCCTACCATGTAGGGCGTTGCCACGCCGGGGTTGACGGCGCTGACAACCATTTGCCACGTGTAGCTGGCGCCAAGCACCGCCAGCAGCAGCAGGAGCAAGGTTTTGTGAATTGTTCCGCGCACCGTCATTACAGCATCGGTGGACAGCGAGGCGCTGCGCGCCGCCTCAAAGGTCTTGTCGTTGAGCGCAGGGCTGGAGGAGTTAAATAAGGACATGGCTAAAAAAAATTTTTTTTACAACAACTAATTATTCGCTAAAAAAATACGGCTAAATTTTCGCGCAACAGCAACAACTCGTTAGTAGTACCTTCCCATCACCTCAACCATTTCGCCAATAAAGAGGTGGTGAAAATCCTTTTGTGGGTAAAAAGTTTCGGCGATGGTGGGGTCAACAAAAGCATCGGGGTTGATAAAATCGGCATCGTAGAGCTTTTTGCAAACAATGGCCACCAATGCCTCCTCAAAAGTAATCACGCCCGGCGAGAGTTCTACGGGGGTAAGGCCAGCCTCTTTTACCTTGTCGGTATCGCGCCCCGAAAGCGCGCCGCAAATGTTGAGCACCTCATCGAGGGCCACCGGTAAGAAGGAAAGGGTGAAGGAGGGTTCGCGCCGGAGAAACTCAAACGTGTAGCGCTGCGGGCGCACAACCACGAGCGCTACGTCGCGCTCCCACAAGTACCCTATGGCGCCCCAGGTTGCCGTCATGACGTTGAAAGAGGAGCCGCTGCCGGCGGTTAGCAAAAAACCGCCCGAGAGCAGCCGCGTTGCGCTTTCCCGTATATGTTCAAAGAGTGTGGGTCTAAAGTAGTGCATTTTACTTTTCTCCTGTATGCAGGCTGTTAACGCAGCAACAGCCACAAAAATAAATAAAACATTCTCATCATTACCTGCATTATCTGCGTGAAAATTACGCTCAATAAGCTTAGCTGCGCGATGGCCAACAAGCGCTTTTTTCGTTTGAAGCTGCAAAGATAGCAAAAAAAATTTGGATTTTCGCTTTAAAGTGCTTATCTTTGCAGCCACGTTTTTACATGGTGGGTGTAGCTCAGCTGGTTAGAGTATCAGATTGTGGTCCTGAGGGTCGTGGGTTCGAGCCCCATCATCCACCCCAACAAAAGCCAACAAGAGACCTTGCACCACAGCAAGGTCTTTTTTTTGGGCGCCTCCCCAAACCCCAAGCGCTGCGCTACGCTCCACCCGGCGAAGCGCTCATTTGTTTCGCTCATTTACTTTATTTTACCTCATCCGCAAGCCGTGATTTGGGGGTTTCTACAGGCCCCCCTTTTATCAGGCGGCGGCAATTCCGACGCCATGGTAGATTTTCAAAAGCATACGCTCGGCAACGAGCTGACGGTTATTGCGCACTACGACGACAGCACGCCCATGGCGTCTGTCAGCATGCTGTACAAGGTGGGTTCGCGCAACGAAGACGCCGAGCGGACGGGGTTTGCGCACCTGTTTGAGCACCTCATGTTTGGCGGCTCGGCCAACGCGCCGCAGTACGACGTGCACGTTCAGCGCGCCGGCGGCGAATGCAACGCCTTTACGACTACCGACTTCACCTGCTACTACGTAACGCTGCCCGCGCAGAATATCGCAACGGCGCTCTGGCTGGAGAGCGACCGGCTGCTCCACCCGCTGCTCAACGAGGAGACGCTGAAAATTCAGCGGCAGGTGGTGGTGGAGGAGTTTAACCAGCGCTACCTGAACCAGCCGTACGGCGACGTAAGCCTGCTGCTGCGCCCCTTAGCCTACAAGGTGCACCCCTACCGGTGGAACCCCATAGGGAAGAGCATAGACCACATTGCGAACGCTACGCTAAGCGAAGTAAAGCAGTTTTTCGGCAAGTTCTACACGCCGTCCAACGCCATCCTGTCTATTGCGGGCAACATTTTGCCCGGTCGGGCATTTTTGCTCGCGGAGGAGTGGTTTGGCGACATTGGTCGCGCTGCGGCACCGCCGGACAGCATAGCGCCCGAGCCGCCCCAAACCGCGCCGCGCACGCTGAGCGTACGGCGCAACGTTCCGGCCGCCGCCATCTACCAGGCCTACCATATACCACCCCGCCGCCACCCAGACTACCACGCCTGCGACCTGATTGCCGAAATTCTTGCCGGCGGGAAGTCTGCACGCCTGTACCGCAAGCTGGTGCAGGAGGAGCCGCTGCTGAGCAGCGTTAGCGCCGACGCCGGCGGAGAGATGGACGCAGGCCTGCTCACGGTGTCGGGACACCTGCTGCCGCAAATCGACGCCCAACGCGCCAACGCCGCCGTGACGGCAGAGCTGCAACGCCTCTCCTCAGAAAATATCTCGGAGTACGAGCTGGAAAAGGTGAAAAACAAAATGGAAAGCCTCCACGTGTTTGCCGAAACAACCGCCATGCAAAAGGCTATAGCCCTCGCCTGCGCCGAAATGATGGGCGACGCCAACCTCGTAAACACCGACATCGAATCCTACCGCCGCATAACGACTAACGACATCCGCCGCGTTGCTGCCGACATCTTTAAACGCGAAAATTCCTCAACGCTGGTAATTAAAACTAAAAACTAAAAACTAAAAACTATGGGCATAAAGCAGATCGCTACGCTGTTGTCACCCGAGCGTATTATACTCCGCTCGGTCGAAAGCTGCGATTTGTTTTTTTAGCACGCAGATGGCGCAGATTTTTTATGATTTGCACAGATTTTAGCCTTTTCTTCATCTGCGTAAATCATAAAAAATCTGCGCCATCTGCGTGCCAGCTTTTAGCTTTTAGTTTTTAGCTTTTAGTTTTTAGTTTTTAGTTTTTAGTTTTTAGCTACTTCGGGTATCCTGGGTTTTGTGCGTTGGGGTCGCTGGCGAAATCTTCGTTGGTTTTTATTTCGTCGTCGGGTATGGGGTATCGTTGGTAGAAAGCGGGTATGGGGTTTCCGCCATGCTCCTCGTTTGCCCAGCGGTTTCGGGCGCTGACCAGCTCCACAAAGAGCCCCGTTCGGATGAGGTCTATGCGGCGCCAGCCCTCAAAGCAGAGCTCGCGCATGCGCTCATCCATGAGGTTTTTGATGAAGTCGCCCGCAGGGGTTGGCATTGGCGGCGCTCCGCTGCCGCCCCAGGCGCGGTCTCTCACTTTCTGCACGTAGGCGTTGTGGTCGCCGTCGGCGCCCGTTGAGCCGGTGCGGTAGAGGCATTCGGCGTAGAGCAGGTAAATGTCCGCCAGGCGAATGAGGGGGTGATTTTTGCCGGAGTTCCACATGTTGGCATAGGTACCGTGCTTTTCGTCTGTGCGTATGTCCTCAAACTTTCTGATATGTGGCTCCAGCTCGTCTGTGCAGCCCGTCCAGGAGAGAGGAATTGCAGAGGTTGGGACGGTGTCGTAGGTTGTCACCTCACCTTCGTCTGTTTTGGTAACCTTCATTTTGACGTAGGTAAAGTCGTAGCGCAAGCTGACGTTTTTGCGCAGGTCGCCCTCCTCCCATAGCCCGTTATTCTCAACGGTTTGGTAGGCAAATGGCGTAGGCAGCAGAAAGTCGTAGCCCGAGAAGTAGCAGCCATTCCCAAACAAAGCGTCTATAGCGCGAGAGCCGCAGTCAAACTCCCAGTAGTTTTGGTCGGGGAAGGGGTTGGTAAATTGCAGCTCGAAGATGGCCTCGGAAGTGTTTTGCTGCCACACGTCGGGGTTGAGGTCGTTGTTGAAGAGGGTAGCAAAGTTTGGCACCAGGCTGTATCGTCCTTTCATCACCTCCTCGAAGCACTTTTTCGCTTCATCGTAGCTGCGCAGACCCGTTTCGTCCGGGGCGCACATGTAGGCTTTTCCGAGCATAGCCCAGGCTGCACCGGAGGTGGTTCGCTTGGGGTCGCTTTGCGTGGGGGGCAAGGTTTGGGCGGCTGTTTTAAAGTCGTTAATAATGTAGCTCCACACGTCTGAGAGGGGCTGCCTCCCTGTACCCAGCTCGCCGGAGCGGCTGATGTCGATGATTGGGATTTCGCCAAAGAACATGCTCAGCTCAAACATTCCCAGGGCGCGAAAGAAGCTGGCTTGCCCCAGCAGCGCCTGGGAGGCCTCCGTTTGCTCTATTTTGCCCAGCACGTCCACCACCTTGGCGGCGGAGACTACGAGCGGCCAGCGCTTTGCCCATATCTGCGCCACCTGCGGCGAGGTTGGCGCCAGCAATCCGTTGTACTTGTCCAGCCCCGACTGGTCTTTTTCGGAGGATAGCTGGAAGGCGCCCTGCTGGGTTTCGTCCAAGCCGAGGTTAATCATCAAGCCGTTTCGTCCGGCGCGGAGGTCGCGGTAAACGGTGTATAGCCCATCTACCAGCGGCACTACGTTGTTGATGTCGCTAAACACTTGCTCTTCGGTGAGCGCTATTTTGGACTCCTGATTCAGAAAATCCGAGCAGGAGGTAATGCCTGCTGCCGCCGCCATGCACAAGGAGGCTGCTCCGGCCATCGCCATGTTTTTTACCATAGTATTCATGATAGTCTTGTTTTTATAAGTTTGACAGTTTAACACGTTTAGAAGCTAAGGTTAACACCAAAGACATACATTTTTGTAGGGGGATACCAGTCTCCCATTTCGGGGTCAAATCCTCTGTAGGGGGTGAGGCAAAATAGGTTTGAGCCGGTAGCGTAGAAGCGCACGTTGCTCAGGCCAACTTTTCCGGAGAGGCTTGCCGGGAGGGTGTAGGCGAGGGTGATGGCCGAGAGGCGCAGGAAGGAAGCGTCCTGCACGCTGAAGTCCATGTTGCTTGCGCTGTAGTGGGGATAGTCTTCGCCCGATAAGGGGACAGCAACGGGTCTGGGGAACTCTGCGCCCGTGTTGTCCGCCGTCCACGTGTTGTTGAGGAGGTCGAGAGAGGCGGCGCTTTCGCCGGTGCTGTTAATAAGGCCTTCGTAGTATGGGCTTAGCTTTTTGGCGCCGTATGAGTAGGAGAATACAGCGTTGAGGGCAATTCCCTTCCATGAAAGCTCGGTTGAGAATCCGCCGTAGAACTTGGGGTCGGTAGAGCCGATCACCACGCGGTCGGCATCCGTAATTTCGCCGTCATTGTTGGCGTCTAATGGGTACAAGTCACCCGGGCTTACGTTGTTTCCGTTCCAGCGGTCAACCACCGTGCCGTCGTCGCGGGTAAACTTCACGGGGCGCCCTTGGAAAAGCGGGTTACCGTCGGCGTCGGTGGTAAAGTCCACCGCCTGGGCAATGCCGCCCGTTTGCAGAATGTAAATCGTGTTGCGCGATTCTCCCAGAAAGAGGTTGCCTGTTTTTTCAATCTGGCGGTCGCCGTTGATGTTGTACACGACGTCCTTGTTTCCGTAGAGCTGGGTCACCTCGTTTTTGTCTGCCGAGATGGTGGCGGCCACGTTCCACTCAAAGTCGCCCGCTTTGACTACGGTGGCATCCACGGAAAGCTCCACACCCTTGTTGGTAATGGCGCCAATGTTTTCTACAATTTCGGAGAAGCCCGTGGTGGCCGGCAGCGAATGGGTCATCAGCAGGTCTTTGTTTTCGATGTAAAAGGCGTCTGCTGCGATGCGCACCCTGCTTCCGAGCAGGTCGATGTCGAGGCCGAGGTTGTACTGCTTTTGTTTTTCCCACGAAATATCTTCGTTTCCTTTGCGTCCCTGCGCCACGTAGTTTGTTTGCTGGTTGCTCACGCTGGGGTTGTAGAGAGATCGGAAGGCAAAGTCGCCTATTTCCTGATTACCCACCATTCCGAATCCCGCCCTGAGCTTGAGCCTGCTGAGGAAGTTTTGGTCATCCAGCAAGTTTTTCATAAATTGCTCCTCCGTGGCGTTCCATGCCGCCGAAAAGGAGGGGAAAGCGCCCCACTGTTTTTCCTCCATGAACTTGGACGATCCGTCGTAGCGGAGGGTTGCGGTGAGGAGGTAGCGGTCGGCGTAGGCGTAGTTGGCGCGCGCCACACCGGCAAGGAGGGTTGAGGTGCTAAATTCGGAGCCGATGTCATGCTGCTCTCTCAGGTATGCAGCGTTGAGGCGGTAGTATGAAAGCAGGTTGGTGCCAAAGCCATTTCCTGTGGCATAGGTATAGTCGCGGTCGTTGCGGGTGACAGAGGCGCCCGCGAGCAGGTTGAAGCGGTGGTTGCCTGTCACCTTTTCGTAGGTAATGGTGTTGTCCCACTGCAGGATGGTACGGTGGTCGCGCGTGTGGGCGGCCTGCCCGTACTGTGAGTAGCGTTTGGCCTCCTGAATGTCGTTGGGGGTGTACTTGTATCGCGCCTCCTGCACGTAGTCCAGCGCAAAGGTGGTGCGAAGATTTAAGCCTTCAATGGGGTTAAGGTTGATGTAGCTCGACGAAAGCAGGCGGTTGCGTATCCTGTCGTTTTCTATGCCCAGCGAACGAATAGGATTCATGTTGTTGTTTGAATCAAAATAGCGGTAGCCCAGCGTGGGCAGGTATCCGTTAGCGTCCAAGTAAGCCTGCAAGGTGGGTTCTTCGGCAGGGTTTATGGGCAGCATGGGGTTGGCGTTCCAGGCGCCTTGCAGTATGTAGTCGTCCACCGTTTCATCTGTAGTTCGGGTAAAGGAGGTGTTGGTACCCACCTTTAGCCAGGATTTTACGAGCTGCTCGGCGTTGATGCGTCCGGTGTACTTGGTCAGGCCGGTATTTTTGACCAGCCCTTTGTGGTCGGAGTAGCCAAAGCTCAGGTAGTAGGCGTTTCTGTCCGAGCCGCCGGTAAAGCTCAACAGGTGGTCTTGCTGTAAGCCCGGTTGGGTAACCTCCTTAACCCAGTCGTAGTTTTTGTTGTCGCGGTAAGCCACCTTCTCATATTCGGCAAACAGCACTATGCTCGTAGGGGTTGGCGTGCCGATAGGGGCATTAAGGAAATTGCTAATATACTCGTCAAGATAGGCGGGGTTTTTGGCGTACACCGATGAGCTGCGAAAACCGTTGAGGTAGGCTAAGTAGCGCAGCTCGTAGAGGTCTTTGGCGCCCATTTTTTGGGGCGAATTGGCCCACTGCTGTATGCCTACCCAGCTGTCGTAGGTCACCTTTCCCTCGCCGGCCTTTCCCTTTTTGGTGGTGATGAGCACCACTCCGTTGGAGGCGCGGGAGCCGTAGAGGGCGGTAGCCGAAGCGTCCTTTAGCACCTCTATAGACGCCACGTCGTTGACGTTGATGGCGCTCCAGCCCGATCCGAAGTTATCCATCACCAAGCCGTCCACCACGTAGATGGGGTCGGTGGTGGTGCTGATGGAGTTGGTGCCGCGGATTTTGATGGAGGCGTCGTCGGTAGGCTTGGCGGCCTGAGAAATGAACACGCCGGCCACGCGCCCCTGAATGGCCTCGTTGATGGTGGTAACGGGTTTTTCTTCCAGCGTTTTGGAGGTCACGCTGCTCACGGCGCCCGTCAGGTCGCTCTTGCGAAGCGATGCGCCTACGACCACCACCTCGTCGAGGTCAACGGCGGATTCCGCCAGGCTAACGTTGACCACCGCGCGCCCGTCCACCCTCACCGTTTGGGTTTGGTAGCCCATGAGCTGAAACTTCAGGCTGGCTGCTCCCTCTGCGGTAATGGCGTAGCTGCCGTCCACGCCGGTGAGCGCCCCCGTGGTGGCGCCAACAACGCTCACCGTTACGCCCGCCACAGGCTCCTGCGTTTTGGCGTCGGTTACCCGGCCGCTCACCACCGGCTGGGCATGCACCATCCCGCCGCACAGCAGCAGGGAGACGCCCAGTAGAATGTGTATTACTCTTTTCATAATGATTTTTTTTTAATTGATAAATAGATTAATTTCGTATATTTGCCAAACACATTTAAATACATTTGCTATGACGCAGATACTTTTTAAGAACGATATAGACCAAAACAAGATTGATGTTTTGCTGCATCTTATTAAGTCTTGGAACATTGACGCTGAGGTAATGCCCTCTGCCTCCCCCAAGAGCAGGCGCAAAAAGAACGAACCTCTTACGCTGGCGGTTGGCATGTGGGAGGGGCGCGATATTGACGACCGGCAGCTTCGCGAAAAAGCTTGGGGTACCGCTAAAAGAGCCAAGCAATGATACTTTGCGACACCAACGTTCTTATAGAACTCTACAGGTGTAATACAGAAATCATTGCTGCCGTTGAGCATATCCATCAAGCCAATATTGCGATTTCGGGGAACCTCTAAAAACCCCAAACTCTGCGTTATGCTCCTTCTGCAAAATGCTCATTTACTTTAGTAAACTCCGCTTTTGCCTCAGTCGCAAGCCTTGATTTTGGGGTTTTTAGAGGTTCCCTTCGGATGTTACCCGTGCCGAACTTTTTGTGGGAGCATCGAATAAACGTGAATTGCAAAGACTTCAAAAAGACGCCAACAAATTGCTCATATTGCCTATTCAAGAACAAATCTCGACGACCTCAATAAGCTTGCTGGGAAAATACACTTTGTCGCACGGCTTGGACTTTCACGATGCGCTGATTGCCGCCACTGCCGCCTACCACCACATCAGCCTGTTTACGCTTAACGTCAAAGATTTTCTTTTCATCTCGGAGGTAACGCTTTACCATCCCCCCTACTCCTAACATTCTCGGCCTCCGGCTTTCGGATTGCACCGGAAAGCCCCCCACCGCTTGCGGGGAGCTCTCCGGTGCGCTTCCGAAGCGCGCTTGCACGCCGAAGCTTAGAGGGCCACCTTCCTCACCTCCGCAGCGCTGCCCACGCGGAGCACCACGAGGTACACTGCGCCCTGCTGCAAGCCGGAGATTTGGGTGTTGCCGGCAAGCGCGCCGGTTTTTGACCAAACCTTGGCGCCGGTAACGCTGTAAACCGTCAGCTCGGCCTCCCGTGCAATGTCGGTAGCAACAACGATGGCCTCGCCGCTCTTGTAGGCAGCGAAGCTGCCGGGGAGGGCTTTCTCCACGCCAGTGTTGCCGCCGCCGCCGCCGCCGCCGCCAATAGTAAGGGTGGCGGTAGCAAAGGCGCTGGTTTTGCCGTTGACGCCCACCGCCTGCACGCCCACAGTATATTCGCCGCCTGCAATTCCGCTGAGGCTATAGGCGCTGGTGTGGAGCAGCGGGGCATGGTCGAGGCTTACCTTGAGTGCGCCGGTGGCTTCGTTTACCGGAAGCAGGCTGGTAATAAAGCCCTGCCTTTTTGCAAAGATGTTGTAGCGCAGGGTAGGCGCTGCTGAGGCAGTCCAGCTGAGATTAATCTGGCCATCGGCATCCGAAGTAGCGGAGAGACCTGTGGGCGTAGCCGGAGCAGCGGGGGTGGCACTGCCCGTGTTTCTAAGCAGCACAACGCCCGATTCACCGGTCGCAAAAACGTCCATTTTCCCGTCCTTATCGTAGTCCACCACGCTTACGGTGCCGTCTCCCAAATTGCCGCTTCCGAGCAAGGGCTGACGATAGTAAACGCCATTGGAGGTTCGGTAGTTGACGGCGCTTCCTTTGCGGTTGGACTTTTCGGCAAAATCACTCTGGCCGGAGGTAATAATATCGGGCAAGCCGTCATCGTTGAGGTCAACCCAGGTAACGCTCGAGTTGCAGGTTTCCCCCAGCCCGTTCCCCATCATGCCGGGTTGTCCTGTGCCAATGGCCTGCGTTGTGGGGTTGTAGGGGAATACTATTGCATTCCACCACTCAAAACCGCTATATTCGGTATAGCTGTTCAAGTCGGCGTTGTATTTATAGCTCGGCCCCGATCCGGTAATAAGCGCATCCAAGTATCCATCGGCGTTAACATCTACCCATGTAACTTCGCCGCCCTCTGTACCGAATACTTTTTGGCCATCATCGGGATGGCCAAAGTCGGCGCCATTGAGCTGGAGCTTAGTTTCGGTAAACACGCCGTCGCTATGGCCGGTAAATACCGCCGAAAGCCATCCTTCACTATCTCTGTAGCCGCTAAAAAGGATGTCTAAGTAGCCGTCCTTATTGTAGTCTCCCCAGGCAATGCCGCCACCGTTGCCGTCAATAAGCCCGATAGCTGCGTTGTCTTGCAGCTCAAAGCTTTCGCCGCCCTTATTTTTGAAGATTCTAAAGTGGCGCTCGGTGTCGCCGGCATCGGGGTCGGTGTAGCGCGCAGCAATGAGCACATCCTGATAGCCGTCTTTGTTGTAATCGGCAACGGCAATGTTGCGGGATATGCCGCCGGACTTTTCGAAATCAAAGGGATAAAAATCGTCGCTCAGGGTAACCACCTCGCTCAGCGAGTATGCCCCAAAGACGTAGGCGCCCTTGAAAACTTTTGTAACCGATTTTTTGTCCGCAGCGTCATCGGTCACTACGGTAGCACCGGCAAGGATGAGGTCGAGGACGCCATCGTTGTCGTAGTCCAACCATGCCGCCGCAGCGCTGTAAAGCCCCGGAAGCGAAGATCCGAACACCGTTGTAGTGACGTCCGTAAATGTGCCATCGCCATTGTTCCTATAGAACCATGAACGGGCAGTGCCGTCATCGGCATATACACCCCAAACCAGCACGTCGAGGTTGCCGTCGTTGTCGTAGTCGCCCCACGCGGCGCCGCTACCTCTTGTCAGATTTACGGGGAACGCTGCCGTTCCGCCAACAGGAGTTGCAATCTGCGTAAATGCCACGGTATCCACTGCGGCAGGGGCAGGAAGGGGAGGAATGACGACAGGTGGCGCACTCGCAGAGGTGTTTTTGTACAGGACAGGCTCAACGTAGTTGCCCGTGATAACAAAATCCAAATCGTTGTCGCTGTCAATGTCCACAAGGCTTACCATTCCTCTGGTAATTTGAGACAGGATTACGGTGAGCGTTTTCGTAAATGTGCCGTCGCCATTATTATAGTAAACGCCACCATTAGCGTCTCCTATTTCTACCACATCAGCGAAGCCGTCCTTGTTGATGTCGCCAACGGCTACGGCAGATTTGCTTGTTGCCCCAATGCCATGGCCGGATACTTCGGTAAATGTACCGTCTCCATTATTACGGGATAGATTGGCATGCCACCATTGCCAGCCACCATCATACCATGCATATCCGGTAACAAGAGCATCCAAGTCGCCATCATTGTCATAATCTATCCAAGCCACCTCGCCTTCAAAGACGCCGGGAGTAGGTAGCGCTACGTGGTCAAAGGTTCCGTCTCCGTTATTCTTATACACCCCGGAGTATCCTGTGTCGTCGGAGGATGACCTGCCATTGTACAGGATGTCGGGCTTGCCGTCGCCGTTGAAGTCGCCCCAAGCCACGGCCATACGCTGGTAAACCGTAAACCCACCGCCGTTGTAGGGCGCAGCTTGGAGCGCGAAGCCACCCGAAGCGCCGTTGTTTTTGTAAAGCGAAAAGATGGGAGTACCATCGCTATCCCCCGCCAGCAAAATGTCGGGGTAGCCGTCGCCATCGTAGTCGGCTACGGTGATTAAGCGACCGGGGGTATCCTCGTTATGGCTTTTTAGCGTCGGCAGCGTAATGGCTGCATCTGCGGCCAGCGCATAATTGCCGGTAGCGCCGGCGTTTTTGTAAACCGTAGCTACGACAGCGCTTCCGTCATGTCCGGAAATAATCAGGTCTAAGCTGCCGTCCTTGTCGTAGTCCAGCCATGCAACAGCGCCTTGCCACAGCATGGAGGGAGGCGTACCGAAAACGGCGCTTGTGGCATCGGTAAACGTAGTATCCTCGTTACCCTGATACAGCTTGAACGTACCATACCCGTATATGAGGACGTCCAACCTGCCGTCGTTGTTGTAGTCTCCCCATACATTCCCTCCGTTTCCGCGCGGATAACCGGCGTCGGCAAAGGGTTTCAGCTCCGTGAAGCCCGGCTCGTCAACCGCCTTCACGCTCAGGCTAACGGACAGGCATAGTCCGAGAGCCACCATTCTTGTCATCACTTTTGTTTTCATACTCATACATTTTTAAATTGTTTGTTAAAAAAAATTTATTTGAGAAACTTGAACGAGCAAGCGCCGGATGTGGCCTCAACGCTTACTATGTATATTCCCGCAGGGAGGTGGGCAATGGCCAGCTCCTCCTGGGTAGAAATTCCGCTGTACTTTCGCTGCTCTACCACCGTGCCCTGCATGTTGACTATGGCAACAGCCCGGATGAGGTCGCTGCTCTTTACGGTGAGCAGGGATGCATTTGCGCTGGCGTATGCGTAAGCGTGCAGGGCTTCGCCGCTACTTTTTTTTTCCACGCCGGTGGGTTCGTCGTCGTCCGCCTTTTTGTCGGGGTCGTCGTCCGATCCCTCCACAAAGGCCTGCATCACAAAACCCCCTTCGGGCGAGCAGCTGATGTTGCCCAGCTCCGCCAGGGCGGAGATGGTGAGGGCGCTATCTACGGCCATGGCGGTGGCGGTGGCGTCGCTTCTGGGGCGGTTGTCGCGGTAGAGTATCACCCGGTACTTTTCGCTGTCTGCGATGCTGCCCAGCAGGGAGGCTATGCGGCTCACGTCGAACGTTCGCTCGCTTTCGTTGGTCATTCCGGCCACAAACCAGGCTTTTCCCTTTCGCTTTGCTATCATGGCGTACTCTCCCACCTTTCCGTCGAGGGCAACGCTTTCGTCCCACACGGTGGGCACCTTTGCGAGGTACTTCATCACCGCTGGGTTGTCGCGGTAGGTTTTGGGGTTGTCGCAGAGGTAGGCAATGGGCATGTCGTACATCACGTACATGGCCAGCTCGTGCGCGCGGGTGCCAATGCTCTTGGGTATTCCGCTCCACGTGGGGCTGTAGGCTGCGTAGTGGACGTTTCGGAGCGAACCGGGGGTGTAGTCCATGGGGCCTGCGAGCTGCCGAATGAAAGGTATCTCCACGTGGTACTTAGCGGTAGGGAGGCGTCCACCGGCGCGCTTTTCGTCCCACTTGTAGTTTTCTGCGCCCGCCACGGCTTCGTAGCTAAGGATGTTGGGGTAGGTGCGGTGCAGGCCGTGGGGCACGGGGCATCCGTGCAGGAGGAGGGTAAGCCCCAGCTTGGCGGCGGCGTCGGCAAGCTGCTCCACCACCTCCGTGCCCTGCTGGTCGGTGCGGTAAAAGAAGTCCACCTTTACGCAGGTGTAGCCAATGTTTTTCAGGCCGTTCAGCCGGTTTTTGTTGTACATCACGTCGGCAATGTAGTCCCACTTTACCACCTGCACGCCGCTGTCTTTGCCGTAGCTAACAATTGTCCGCTGCTCCGACCCTGTGAGGTTGTGCTGCCCATCGGTATCTATGGTGATGTACCTAAAGCCGTACTCCTTTGCGAAGTCGATGTAGTGCTTGTAGATGCCGGGGCCGTTTCCGTTGCTGATGTTGCCCCAGCCCGACGGAAGGCCCGATACCTCTAAGCGCGCGTCGTGCCAGTACTCCCAGGTCGATTTTCCCGGGGCGTCGCGCACAAAGGCAAAGTCTACGCCCTCCTTCTGGGGGGATGAGAGCAGGAGCACCAGCTGGTTGGCGAGCAGGTCTTTATCTTCTTCGGCAACGATAATCACCCGCCAGGGGTAGCTGTGCGCGCCGGTATTTTGCGCCAGGTAGTCTTCGTAGGTGAGGATTTTTGGGCCTGTGTACTGGTCGCCCGCCGTTTGGGTTTTGGGGTAGTAGGTCCAGAAGCCCTTCATGCTGCTGTTGGATTCGCGCTGCAGGTAGAGCGTTGGATAGCTGTGCAGGTCGGCTTCGGTAATGGCTACCTTCACGCCGCTGCCGCCGTCAAAGCCAAAGAGGACAGGCGTTACGCTGTAGCGAAAGTCGTTTCCGTTGGCAGCGTCGTAGTCGCTGCGAATATCGGCAATGCTGCCGAACTTGGTGTACCAGCGCTCGTAGTTTTCGTCGTCGCCCATTTTATCCAAATCGCTCATGGCGGGATACCACACCGTAACCGCTTCGGCAAAGGTGAAGGAGGCGTTTTCGGAAGCTACATACGTTGTATCGCCGTTGGCGGCGCGCGAAATAAAGCGGTAGGCGGCGCCCTCGTTGTAGGCTCTCACCGCCAGCGAATAGCCCTGGGCAAAGTCCACCCGCACTTCGCGGTACGATTCGACGAGGCTCGCCGTTTTTCCGTAGATGAGGGGAATGGCGCGGGGCGCTACGGCCGTAGCGGTGTCGTAGGCCACGGCGCTCACGGTTGCGTCTTTGCCCCACACGCCGCCATCCTTTATGGTCATGGACACCTCGGAGGGGCTGATGAGCGTTCGCCACCCCGCGCCGCTTTTCTGCTGCACGGAGTAGGTGGTTTTGTCGCCATCGGCGGAGGTTAGCGCAACCCTCAGCCGGCCGTTGGGCGAGGTGACGGAGTACTCTGCGGCTGCCGCAGCGCTGCCCGCAAGCGCAAGCGCAAGCAGGAGGAGGAAAATGGGTTTTCGTAAAGGCATGTTCATTTTTTTATTTTTTTTTGGTTAATAATTGGGCGGGCAAACCCCGCCCCTACGCAATACTACGACAAATCCTCCGCCTACCGCCATGTTCAGCGTCAGCTTTGTGCCGGCGTTCACGGTAGCGGTTTCGTGGTTGTAGTGTTCGGCGTTTTGGTTAGCCAGGTATCCATCGGTAAAGATTTCGGCGGCGTACTGTACCCCCGGCTCCAAAAACGATAAGTCCACCACGGCCGTACGCGCCGTCCAGTCGGTCATACCGCCCACGTACCATTTTTCGCCGGCGCGCTTGGCCACCAGGGCGTACTCCCCCACCCTTGCCTCCAGCACCTTAGTATAGTCGAAGGTTACGGGTACGGTTGCGAGAAAGCTCCGCACGTCGGGATACTTGTTGTACTCCACCGGCGAATCGCAGAGCATGGCCAAGTACTGGTCGTACAGCACGTACATAGCCAGCTCGTGGCAGCGCGTTCCCATGGTGAGGGGCATTCCCGGGTCTAAGGGTTTGAAGGATTGCTGCGTTCTGTTTCGCATGGAGCCGGGCGTGTAGTCGAGGCTTCCCCCCAGCATTCTGGTGAATGGAAAGGTGAGGTGGTGGACGGGGTTGGGCGTTACATCCCACTTTGCGCACTCCGCCCCGCGCACCGCCTCAAAGTTGAGGATGTTTGGGTACATGCGCTGCAAGCCCGCAGGCTTGCTGCAGCCGTGAAAGTTGAGCATGAGCTTGTGCTCCGCAGCCTTCCGCGCAATCGTTTCGAGCCACTCCAGCGCCAGCTGGTCGTCGCGGTCAAAGAAGTCCACCTTTAGCCCCACGGCTCCCCAGGCGCTTATCATGGCCATGTACCGGTCGGCATTTTCGCGGAGCGCCGCCGCCACGCACCAGAGAAACACCCCCACGTTTTTTGATTTTGCGTAGCGAATCACCTCCTGCACGTCCGTTTTGGGATTTACCTGCGCGAGGTCGAAGATGTTCGACCAACCGGCGTCCCAGAGGAGGTATTCGAGGCCGTTTTCTGCGGCAAAGTCCACGTATCGCTTGTATAGGGCGGTGCTCCTGTTCTTCATCCCCGAGGGCACGGAGTCGCCGGGCAGCTCTGCGTCGTGCCACCACTCCCAGGCCGCCTTTCCGGGCTTAACCCACGATGCGTCGGCAATAGCCTGCGGGGTGGAGAGCTTGTAGATAATTTCGTTGACGAGCAGCGACCTGTCGTCGTCCGTAGCAATGATTACGCGCCACGGAAAATCCCTCGTGCCGCTCACCCTGGCAATGTAGGGCGCCGCCTTCTTGACCACCGTCACAAAGCTGCCCCAGCTGCCCATGGCGATGCTGTCGGGGTATGGCGCGTAGCATCCCCGAAAATTTTGGCCGTGCTTTTCGAGGTACATTCCGGGGTAGCTGCGCAGGTCTGCCTCCGCCACGACCACCCGCACGCCCTCGTTGGGGTACGAAAAGAGCGCTGGCGTGATAGCCCGCTTGCCCTCCGCTATGGCGGAGGGCGACCGGTAGCGGAGGTAGGGCACCTCCCACGAGGTGAGCGTGCCTACTTCGGGAAACGTCACCTCGGGTTCTCCGGCGAGGCGTATCTCCGCCGTTTCGCTCTCCACCGTCACCGTGCCCCCAAAGCTCGTCGAAAAGCGGTAGGCCACGCCCTCGTTGTACGCCCTGACGACGATGGCGTAGCCGCCGTCAAAGGTTACCCGCTGCTCGTTGAAGCAGTCCTGCAGCGTGTCAAACTTCCCGTACAGCGGCGCAATGGCCTGGTTTACCGAGCGCGGCTGCACCGCCTTCACCTCGGGCTGCACCCCCAGGCGCCGTCCGGAAACGTTCAGGCCAATAGCCGAAGGCCTCACCACCTCCCTACCCCTGTAGGATACGGAGTAGGTAACCGTTGCGCCTACGCTCAGCGAAAGGCGGAGGCGCCCGTCCGGCGACGACACCTCAACAACTTCGGCGGCGCTTGCCGAAAAATACGGCAGCGCAAGCAGAAGCAGAATTTTTGTGCGTTGTTTCATACGAATTTTTGATTTAAATACCACAAGTAAGGTACTCAGCGTGCGCCTGCGTACAGGCACAAAAAAAGCGTGTAAACCTCTACATATTGGTTTACACGCTTTTTTTGCTTGTACAAGCAGCAGGCTACCTCAAACAGCCAAGAAGGTCTGCCGGCGGCAGGACTTTTACGGGGTCAATTTTGCCGTAGTCTTTTACATTTTGCAATAATTTTATAAAGTAGTAAAAATCGACGTTTTTGTGCTATGTCAGCTGTTAGACCTCACCCCCGGCCCCTCTTCAAAGGAGAGGGGAGCAGGAGCTCGACATTCGGCGCAAGCCACCCCCCTCTCCTTTGGACGAAATGGCGCAGTAGAGACGCACGCCGTGCGTCTCACTGCGCATTGCGCCGCAGCCTATTTCGTCGCTGAGACGCACGCCGTGCGTCTCTACTGCGCATCACGCGCCATCAATCATAATAATCACTCAAATCAAAAAAATCAGAGTTCAGACAATGATATGCGTAGCATGAACTATTTATACTTCTCCATTAAGTACTCATATCGTGCGTCATTTATCTCTTTTTTTAGCGCCTCTTTTTTAGTACAGGCCTCTCCTATGCCGTATTTTTTTTTCAAATACTCATACCGGAGCTTTTCTTTGGGCGTTTCTTGCCTGTCGTTGGGGGAGCTGTCCAAAAAATCTTTTTCCGATAAGCCGGAGCATTTTCTCAAAAATTCCGGCATTGGATTTTCCCGCTTAAATTTTTCGGCCTCCTCGCCGCTCAGCGTTTTCAATTTTTGGGAGTATTCGCGCAAAAACTTCGGCGTATCTCCCGAAATTTCCTCAACGCCATCCGCCGGATTCTCCTTCTCCAGCGGAACAATAACCAGCCTCACCCACTTGTTGTGCAAGCTCGGCATCGACGAAAGGGAAATCATCCCATCCCCAGAAATGTGCGTATCTATTTGGTATGTTTGCATAGTATTGGGATTTTTTACGCTGACAAAAGTAATCATTTCCCGACAAACAGCGCACGGACGCACCCAAAAATGCTTAAAATACGTGTAAACCAATATGTCAAAGAGCCTTTCCTAATGCTATAGCTTCCTTAACTTCCTTTTAAACAGCTTGCAAAAGCTGAATTACAAACTCCTTTTACCTTAATAAACAAGACCGCTGTAGCGGTCGACCGCAAGGGTTGCCCCCTACACCTCCTCCCGCACCCGCACCACCACGCTTTCGTACTCGTTGTACATGGCAAACCGCAGCCCCACCGTCATCAGGTACTCCCCGCTGAACGTCTTCCCCTCGTACTCCGAAACGCGCGACCACGATTCGTTCTCCCGGTTCACCTCTCGGAGCGTATAGCGCTTGTCGGGCGATAAGCCCTTTAGCCGCACCGTTTGCCGGTCGCCGTTGATGCTCTTGCGCACCAGAAAGTTGAACAGCACCGCCTCGCGCCGGTCGTCCGACACGTACATGTACGACGCGCGGTTGTGCGCGTAGGGCGAAAGCAGGCGGTACAAGTCCCCGTGCAGGATGGTGGCGCGGATTTCCTTATAGGTGGCGATGGCGCGACGCGAAAACGCCCGCTCCTCCTCCGCCATCTGCGCGGGCTGCATGTCCATCCCCAGCTTGGCCGCCATCGCGATGTCGAAGCGGTACTTGAGCGGGGTGCTCCGACCCGATATGTGGTTGGGCGACGCCGACACGTGGCTCGCCATCCCTATAGCCGGAAAAAAGTATTGACCGCCCCACTGCGTGAAAATCCGCTGCAGCGGGTCGTTGTTGTCGCTTATCCAGAACTCGTCGAAGTACCGCATGCTCCCGTAGTCCATCCGTCCCCCACCGCCGGAGCACGCCATGAAGCACACGCCCGGGTACTTTGCCCGCACCTTCTCCATCACCCCAAGAATGCCTCGGGCGTTGTCTATCCACAGGTGCGACTGCCGCTCCGCCGGGAGGTACTGCGACCCGGAGGCGGTGATGTAGCGGTTGCAGTCCCACTTCACGTAGTCTATGCCCGGGTTGGCGCTCAGGATGTTGTCTATTACCCCGTAAACGAACGCCTGAACCTTCGGGTTGCTCAGGTCAAGCAGCAGCTGGTTGCGCTGGAGCGTCAGCTCGCGGTGCGGCTGCGCGATAATCCAGTCGGGGTGCTGCTCGTAGAGCTCGCTTTGGGGGTTCACCATCTCCGGCTCAACCCATATCCCGAACTTCAGCCCCCGCCGGTGCGCCTCCGATATCAGGTACGGGAGGCCGCGGGGCAGCTTCTGCGCGTTCGTTTGCCAGTCCCCAAGCCCCGCGCTGTCGCCGTTGCGCGGATACTTCGTGCCAAACCAACCGTCATCCAGCAGAAACAGCTCGAAGCCCATCTGCGAGGCATCGTCTATGATTTGCACCAGCTTGGCCTCGTCGAAGTCGAAGTACGTGGCCTCCCAGTTGTTGAGCAGGATGCTGCGCTCCCCGCCGCCGTTTTGCAGCCCGTAGCGCCGCGCCCAGCGGTGAAAGCGGCGGCTGACCTCCCCCGCCCCGCTGGCGCTGTACGTGTAGAGCAGCGCGGGCGTTACAAACGATTCCCCCTTCCCCAGCACGTAGCTCGACGCATACGGGTTGACGCCCGACAGCGCCCGCAGCTGCCCAAACGGGTCTACCTCAAAGCAGAACCAGAAGCTGCCCGGCCACGCCAGCGTACCCCCTATCACCTCCCCGAAGTCCTCCTCCGCCGGGCGGTCGAGCGACAGCAGGAAGCACGGGTGCGTGAACTGGTTGCTGCGAACGCCCAGCTTGGAGTCTATCACCTTTATCCCCGCGTCCAGCCGCTGCTCGCTCAGCTGCATCTCCTCCGCCCACGCCCCGTGGAATTGCGTCACGTAGTACGACGACGCGCGAAACGACAGGTCGGCGGAGGCGAAGCTGTGCAGCGCAACGCTCTTTGCCTGGCGGTTGCGCACCTCCACCCGCTGCTCTATCACGTCGCAGGCCTGGTAGGCGTTGTAGCACAGGTCTACCTCCAGCGCGTAGTGCGCGTCCCGGAGCGAGATCACCGTCTGCACGATGCTGTCGCCCCGCAGCTCTGCGCGGTGCGACGCATACCGCAGCTCGGTGGACGTGTTGCCGTCGCCCTGCACCGCGCGCAGGGCGGCCTCAAAGGTGTGGCCGTTGCCAAAGGCGCTGTAGGCCGCCGACCCGGGCAGCGACGCCGCGCGCAGCTCCTCGCCGCTCGCCAGCCTGCCGCCGAAGTATATTTGCTCCAGCTTTCGCTCGCCCGTAACCCTAAAGGCGAGGCTCGTGCGCTGCGTGCTCACGATGATAAGCTCCTGCGCGGAGAGAACGCCGCCCGGCAAAAGAGCGGCGGAAAACGAAATAGCGGCGGTAAGCAGCGCAAGCAGCGGCTTGCTGCTCG
>JAIROF010000188.1 GCA_031257655.1 Prevotellaceae bacterium
AAACGTAGCACAAAACACTACTGTCGTAAAATAATGTCGGGAGTACAATAATGTTGAAGCATTACATCTTATAATCAGATTATTACATTATTTAATGCCCAAAAATCGCGACAGTCCAAACTGTGCCAAGTCAGGAGTTCTGAAGATACATTACGACTTTTCGTCCTATCGGATTTGCAGCGCTGCCAGAATGGTAATTCCGCTTTGGGGGCTGCAAATTATACGAATTGCACGAGCTGGCGCGAAAAAAATCGCGCAGCTCGTGCAATTCATGTACAGCGGCGGCTTTGCTTTCCTCTTCAGTCCGGATTTCCGCTGGCGTAGGCGGCCGGGGTTGGCTCCCACTTGTTGTTGCCGGTGAAGATTAGGCTCGCCACTTCGCCCTCCGCCCGGCACAGCTTGGGTTTTCGTCCCGGGCGCACGGGGCGGTCGAGCTCGTCGTCGGGGATTTTTTTGTCCAGCAGGCGAGGGATGCGCGCGGTTGGCGCTTTGGGCTTTCCCGGCGTAGCGCCTGCGCTCCTGTGCGGGAATAATGGGATTCGGCCATCTCCGCGTCCGCCCTCCAGCTCTTCCTCTTCGGCCAGGATGGGGTCCAGCCTGTTGTCCCAAATCCTGGTTGGCCACGTGGGGACGGGGCCTCCGGCGGGCAGCGGAGCAGGCGACGGCTGCTGCTGCTGCTGCTGCTGCTGCTGCTGCTGCTGCTGCTGCTGCTGCTGCTGCTGCTGCTGCTGCTGCGGTGGGCGGACAGGCGCGGCGCCATCGGTAATGCCGATATCGCCCATTTCAAAGCCGGTGGCAATGATGCTCACGGTGACGTCCTCCCCCAGCTGGGGATTTTTTCCAACGCCGGTTTTGATGTACGGCTTTACGATGTTGCCTTCCGCTCCGGCAACGTAGCCAACCTCTCCGAGCACAATTTCGTTGATTTTTTTCACCTCGCTCACCTTCAGGTCTTTTTCGCCCATCATGATGTTCACGAGCACGTTTTTTGCGCCGCGAATGTTGTTGTCGTTGAGCAGGGGGGAGCTGATGGCCTGGTTTACCGCCTCTTCGGCGCGGTTTTCGCCGGCGCAGCGCCCAATGCCGATGAGGGCTACGCCGCTGTCCTTCATGGCGGTGCGCACGTCGGCAAAGTCCACGTTCATGTGCCCCGACACGGTGATGATTTCGGCAATGCTCTTGGCGGCGGTGCAGAGCACCTCGTCGGCTTTGGCAAAGGCCTCAAAGAAGGTGAGGTCGCTGTAGAGGTCGAGTATTTTTTCGTTTTTTATCACCAGCAGCGAATCGACGTACTTGCGCAGCTCCCGGATGCCGCTGTGCGCGGTTTCGATGCGCAGCGGCTCCATGCTGAGGAAGGGTATGGTGACAATGGCCACGGTAATGATTCCCATGTCCTTGGCCACCTTTGCGATGACGGGTGCAGCGCCGGTTCCCGTTCCGCCGCCCATGCCGGCCGTGATGAACACCATCTTGGTGTTGTGGCGCATGAGCTCGGCTATTTCGTTCAGGTTTTCTTCGGCGGCCATGCGCCCCTGGTCGGGCTGAGAGCCCGCCCCCAGCCCTTCGGTGATCTTTTTGCCCAGCTGCACCTTTAGCGGCACCGGGCTGCTGTTGAGCGCCTGCATGTCGGTGTTGCACACCACAAATCCCACATCCTTGATGCCAAGGTTGTACATGTGGTTAACCGCGTTGCAGCCGCCGCCGCCAACGCCTATAACCTTTATGATAGAGGTGTTTTCGTTTGGCTCGCCCCACATGCTCTCTACAATATCTACGTTCATGATTAAATTTTTTTTAGTAATTTATACTTCCTGTCAGCTCAAAAAATGCCGGTCGTTTTTTTCGTCAAATATTCCCTCCAGCCCTCTTTTTATCCTCTCCACAATGGGGATTCCATCGAGGATGCCTACAATTTTGCTTTTGGCGTTCCGGTCGTCCCTGTAGCCGTTCATCATGAGGCCAACGCTGGTAGCCATGATAGGGCTGAGGGTGTAGCGCTTGCTTCCCACCTGCACCCTTGGGTAGCCCACGCGCACGTCGAGCCCGGTGCGCAGGTTGAAGAGCTGGGGGAGGTTTGCGAGCTGCGCACCGCCGCCGGTGAGCACCATGCTCGCCACCTCCTTTTCGTAGCCGCTCTCCCGGATGGCGTAGTTCACCGATTCGATAATCTCCTCCATGCGGTAGTCAATAATTTCGGCCAGCGTTTTCTGGGTGATGCTGCTCTGCTCGCGCCCCGCCGTATCGCGGTAGAAGGGAATGATGATGTCCTGCGAGCAGCAGTCCTCGAAGCAGGCTCCGTACTCGCACTTCAAGCGCTCGGCCATCTGGTAGGAGACCCTGCACACTTCGCGGATGTCGCCGGTAATGACCTCCCCACCTCTTGGGATAACGGTGGTGCTGCGCACGATGTTTTTGTAGTAAATGAGCATGTCGCTGGTTCCCCCACCGATGTCGAGGAGCACGACGCCGGCGTCCTTCTCCTCGGCGGTGAGCACGGCATTGGCGGAGGCTATTGGCTCCAGCACGAGGCTATCCATCGTCAGCCCGCAGCGCTCTATGCACATCCGGATATTCTCCACGGCGCTGGCGTCGCAGACCACAATGTGGTAGTTGCCCACGAGGACGTTCCCCACGCAGCCGGCGGCCTTTGCCAGCGGCCTCCCGTCTACGATGTACTCCTGGGGGATGACGTGCAGAATTTGCTGCCCCGGGCTGAGGACAATGTTGTACATTTGCTGCCGGAGGCTGTTCACCTCCTCTTCGGAGATGAGCTTTCGGGGGTTGGGGCGTATCCGCTGGGCGCTGCTCTGGCGGCTTTCGATGTGCCGGCCGGCAATGCCCACCACCACCCTGTCCGGGCGCACGCCCTGCTTCCTGTAGAGCTCGTTGAGGCAGCTCCGGATGGAGTCTGTCGTATCTTCGATGTTGACGACGATTCCCCTATTTACACCCTGAGAGAAGGTGCAGTGCTGGTTTTCGACCAAAATCCGTCCGCTGGGCTCAACGCTGCCCACGATGGCCGCAATTTTGGTGGTACCGATGTCGATTGCTGCTACGCAGCTATTCTGCTTCATGGCGATTACTTTTAAGTTTTTTGCTTTTTTCTGCACACTACCTGGTTGCCAAACGAAAGGTCTATCGCCTCGTAGGCGTTCCAGCCGCTGAGGGGCATTCCCTTTTCGTACATCGCTTCGAGCTTGCGCAGCTTGTACTCAAAGCTCTCGAAGCTGCCTAAGCGGATAATGTTTGCGCCAACGCGCGGTATAAGCTCCACCTTTTGCGGCGCGGCAACGTAGATTTGCTCTATCTGGGCTTGCCAAAAGGGGTTTTGGGCGATGTATAGCGCAAAGGCGTAGAGCTGCTCCAGGAGGTGGTCGCGCTTCTTTTTTTCCTCAAAGAAGGAGAACATGCTGCCCCTGAAGGCGCCACCAAAGGGCGCAGCGATGCGCCCGCTCGCGACGGGCACGTGCGACGTGTAGCCGCTATAGGGGCGGATGATGAAGCCTTCGTCGTCGATGTAGAAGCTTTGCCCGTTGTCGGTATAGACCCGCACTATGGGCTTTCGCTGCACCACGGTCACGTGCAGCGTACCGTCGGCGGTGGTGTAGACGTTGGCCCGGCGGATGAGGCTGCGCTCGGTGAGCGCCTTCTCCATCTCCCGCGTGGGGATTTCGCCTATCTTTTTGCCGAAGTAGGCAAGCCCGCTCCTGCGAAAGATGGCGGGGATATCCTCCCGGCGCACAAACCGGTTGACGCTGCTATCGGCAATGACCACCCGAAGGCTGGTGCACAGCACCTTGTCCGCCTGCCTGCGCGCGTGCAGGAGCGTTGCCGCAACGCCCACCGCCACCGCCGCAAGCACCACCGCAATAAGCGATATGTTGGCTATTTTTTTCATCTCCTATTCGGATTTGCAATTTTGCAATTTTGCATTTTTACGCTTTGCTCGCTGTGTTTTTTTACGCCACCGCAGGGTTTTACCCCACGCTAATGCCTAATTGCATAGGGCAGGGCGTGCCCTGCCCCTACACGCCTGCGCCAATTCCTAATTCTTAATTCCTAATTCTTAATTCCTCCCTGATGCTCTCCACCATGGCGTCGATGTCGCCTGCGCCAAGCGTTACGAGCACCTGGAGGTCTTTTTTGCTGAGCAGCTTTAGCAGGTCGTTTTTGGCGCACATTGTTTTGCGGGCAATGGTCACCCGGTCGAAGATGGTTGCCGATGTAACGCCCGGAATAGGCTGCTCCCGCGCCGGGTATATGTCGAGGAGTATCAGCTCGTCGAGGAGGCTAAGGCTTTCGGCAAACTCCGCCGCAAAGTCGCGCGTTCGCGAGTAGAGGTGCGGCTGGAACACCCCCGTAATTTTTTTGTTGGGGAACATTCCCCGTATCGACGCTATGGCCGCCCTCAGCTCCTCTGGGTGGTGGGCGTAGTCGTCGATGTAGGTGACGGCTGGCGTTTCGAGCTGCACGTCGAGGCGGCGCTGCACGCCGCGAAAGGTTTTGAGCGCCTCCGGCAGCTTTCGCGCGTCCACCCCCGCGACCCAGGCCGCCGCGCTCGCCGCAACGGCGTTCTCCACGTTCACCCGGCCCGGTGCGCCCACCGTGCAGCCGCAAAGCGTTTGCTCCGGCGTGCAGAGGTCAAACGAGTAGCACCCTCCCGCAATCGCCTTAACGTTGGCGGCGTAAAAGTCGGCCTGCTCGTCGAGCGCGTAGGTGTAGATTGGCCTGTAGAGCGGCTGCTGCACAAAGGTCGGCTTTCCGCTGCGCGTGAGCTTCTTTTTGACCACGAGCGCGCCGTCTGGCTTGAGCTGGCCGACAAAGGTTGCAAACGCGCGCTGCAGCTCGCCCAAGCTTCCGTACACGTCGAGGTGGTCGGCGTCTATGGAGGTAACAACGGCCACCTCCGGAAAGAGCTGCAGGAACGAGCGGTCGTACTCGTCCGCCTCGGCCACCATGAAGCGGCTGCTGGAGAGGAGGAGGTTGGCGCCGTAGTTTTTGGATATTCCGCCCAGAAATGCGGTGCATCCGCCGCCCGCCACCGCCATGATGTGCGCCAGCATGGTGGAGGTGGTAGTTTTGCCGTGGGTTCCCGACACCGCCAGCAGCCACTTGTCGGCGGCAATAAGGCCCAAGACCTCAGCCCGCTTCACCGTTTTCACGCCATTTTGGCGAAAAAAGCCGAGCTCGCTGTTATCGCTGCCCACCGCCGGGGTGTAGACCACCAGCGTATCGCCGCCGCCGTACCTGAAGATTGGCGGTATAAGCTGCGCGCTATCGCTGTAGTGAATAAGAGCGCCATCGCGCTCCAGCGCCTGCGTGAGCGGCGTGCGCACGCGATCGTACCCCGCCACCGGCTTCCCCTGGTGCAGAAAGTAGCGCGCCAGCGCGCTCATCCCAATGCCGCCTATGCCTATGAAGTAAACGTTTTTCATTTCAATTTTATGCGAATTTACAGCGAAGCGTAGCGCGGAGTGGCCAACCGCAGCCAAGCTACAAAATATACCGTGCACAGCACAACTTCTATAGCCGGTGGCGCCATAAAGCGCATGATATAGCAAGTATTATACTGATTATAATCCATTTACATTAGCAAGGCAGTAAGGTAGTAAGGCTGTTGTTTATACAATACCTCACTGCTACCGAGGTTGTTTTGTTGTTAGAATAGGGTATTAGGTTTTTCGCTCCCTACAATTCATTACACTACCAACTTCCCCAACTACTCTAACTACCAACCAAC
>JAIROF010000218.1 GCA_031257655.1 Prevotellaceae bacterium
CCCATAAATCCCGTAAAATCCGAGTTCAGACAATAGCGGCGCAACGCGGACGCTACGGCGTGCGCTGGGATTCGCTTAGCAGGTGGTACTTCTTTTGGCGGCTTTTCCAGCGCTCCATGGCGTACTGCCGCATGTCCTCCACCTTATCCTTTTCGTCCACAATCTCAACGCCCAGCAGCGCCTCAATGATATCCTCTATGGTGGCAACGCCGCCCATTCCGCCGTACTCATCCACCACCAGCGCAAGGTGCTCCTTTTTGGAGAGCATCCTGTCCCACGCATCGAGCACGGTGATGGCTTCGGGAAAGGTGAGGATTTCCCGCTTAATATCCTTTAGCTTGAGCTGGAACTGGTCTTCGGCAAGCTTCTCAAAGACCAAATCCCGCAGCACGTAGCCCGTGATGTCGTCGCTGTTTTCGCCGTATATGGGGATGCGCGAAAAGTGCAGAAAATCCTTATCCTTAAGAAACTCTTGCAGCGTCATATTTTCGTTGGCGGCCACCACCACTATGCGCGGCGTCATCACCTCCGAAATCCGCACGCTCTTGAGCCGTATCAGGTTCTGGATGATTCTGTTTTCCTTGTCGGCAATGATGCCCTCCTGCGTGCCGATGCTCGCCAGCGCAGATATTTCCTCACGGCTCGTGGTGAGCTCCTTCTTGTCCCTCGAAAGCACCCTTGTCAGCACCGCCGAAGCCACCACAAACGGGTAGGTGATGATGATCATCCCCCGAATGGTGGCGGCGGATATGCCCGCCAGGTTCTTGCAGTAGCCGGCGCCTATGGTTTTGGGGATAATTTCGGTGAACACAAGTATGAGCACCGTGAGGATGGCGGACACGAGGCCAAAGTAGGCTTCGCCGAAAACCAGCGTTGCCTGTGCGCCTATCCCCGCAGCGCCCACCGTATGGGCTATGGTGTTGAGCGAAAGAATGGCGGAGAGAGGCCGGTCGATATTCTCCTTAAACCGGATCATGGCCTCCGCTCTCCGGCTGCCCTGCTCGGCTTGAGACCTCAGGTACGGAACCGGAACAGACAGCAGTACCGCCTCCATAATAGAGCACAAAAACGACGTGAACAGCGCTATAAACAAGTAGGTAAATAACAAGGCCATGCGATCTTAAATTTTGAATTGTAAATTGAGCTTCGTGGTTATAGATTTTCTACTTCTCACCTTGAATACAAATATTCAACAAAAATACAGCTTCACCTGCAAACAATCTGCTAATGCAAGGTATTTTTCGGCAAGTAGCCGAATTTTATCGACGAGCAAAACCTGCAAAGCGCGCTTTGTAAAAGAACTTTTTTCGCTGCATGCGCTTGAAAAGCCCGATTTTTTCATGTACTTTTGCAGCGCAAAATCGGACGGCATGAATATGAAAACAGGACTATTCTTCGGCTCATTCAACCCTGTGCACGTAGGGCACACCATTGTGGCGAGCTACTGCGCCCAGTTTACCGACCTGGACGAGGTGTGGCTGGTGCCCAGCCCGCACAACCCTCAGAAGCCCGCCGGCGCGCTTTTGCCCGAGGCGAAGCGGCTTGCGCTGCTCCGCGCTGCCGTGGTGCAGCAAAAGCTTCCCCTCGGGGTGTGCGACGTGGAGTTTTCGCTCCCACGCCCGTCGTACACCATCAACACGCTGCGGGCGCTACAGGCGCAGCACCCGCGCGCACAGCTCGTGGTGATTATGGGCGCCGACAGCCTCGCCGGCATTGAGCTGTGGCGCGAGTGGCAAACCCTGCTGCGCGACTTTGAGGTGTACGTCTACCCGCGCACCGGGTACAACGCCGAGGCGCTCTGCAAGCAGTACCGCGCAAAATTTATCCCCGCCCCCGTAGTAGAAATATCCTCCACCTTTATTCGCCAGGCGCTCAGGGAGGGCAAAAACGTCAACGCCTTTTTGCCCGTCACAGCCGATTTTTGACGGCAACAACGTTGCGGTACGCCTCGCTGATGCGCTCCTCGCTGATGCGCCCCTGCCTTACCGCCGCGCAAAGAGCGTCTACCGCCTTTTGCGCCAGCTGCGCATCGTACGACTTTCCGTTGTTGCTCAGCACGAGCATGTCGGCTCCGGCGTTTATCGCCAGCTCGAGCGCCTGCTCAAGCGCGTAGCGGTCTGCGATAGCCCCCATGTCCATGTCGTCGGAGACCACCAGCCCGCCAAACTTCAGGTCGCTCCGTATCAGGCCGACTGTTTTTTTTGAGAGCGTTGCGGGGTAGCGGTCGTCAAGCTTTCTGTTGAAGACATGCGATACCATAATGGCGTCGCAGTGGCCGCTTTTGAGCAGCCGGCGGTAGGGGATAAGCTCCTTTTTTGTCCATGTTCCGGTAACGTCGGTAAAGCCGAGGTGCGAATCGGTGCGGCTGCTGCCGTGCCCCGGAAAGTGCTTCAGCGCGGTGATGACGCCCTGCCGCCGGTGCTCGTCCACCCAAATGCGCGCATGCCTTACCACCACCTCCGGATTTGCCGAAAAGCTGCGCTCTACCTTGCCGATTACGGGGCAGGCCGGGTTTACATCTACGTCCACGCAGGGCACAAAGTTGAAGTTAACCCCCAGCGCGCGCAGCAGCTGCGCCGTTTGGGCGGCGTAGCGCCGCGTGGTGTCGACGCTGTTGACCCGCCCCAGGTGCTTTGCGCTCACGGTGGCGGGGAATCCTGCCGAGCGCTTCAGCCGGCTTACCATCCCCCCCTCCTGGTCGATGGAGATGATGAGCTTTTCGTCGGCAAGGCTTTGCAGGTCGCTGCACAGCTGCCGGAGCTGGGCTGGCGAGGCGATGTTGCGCCCGCGCGTTTTGCTCACGGCGTCGTAGTCAAACAGGATTACGCCGCCCACGTGCAGCTCCTTTATGTCGCCGTAAATGTGGCTGCTGCTGGTGAGCTCCGTGCCGCGAAAGCCAACGATGAGCAGCTGCGCAACCTTGTAGCGCAGGCTGTCGCCGGCTTGCAGCGACAGGCAGCTGCACAGAAAGGTGCACAGGAAGGGGAGGGTGCGGAAATGCTTCATTTTGGTATCGGCAGCGCATCGCTTTGGGTTTCTATGCTGCGCTCGGCATGGTTTTGTACGAAAATAGCGCGCAGGCGGCGCGGAGTATAGAGGCTTCCATTACGATGTGGCATTCAGGATTTCTCACCAGATATTCGCCCGTTTTTGCGGTTCGAGGTACATTCCGTCGCCGGGTTGTACCCCGAAAGCCTGCACGAAGGCCTCCACGTGCGGCAGGGTTCCGTTCACGCGCCATTTTCCGAGCGAATGCACGTCCATTTTGGTGAGGCGCTCTACTTCCTTATCCCGGATGTTGCTTGCCCAGAGCGTGGCGTAGGCAATAAAGAAGCGCTGCGCGGGGGTAAACCCGGCTATCTTTTCCAGCGGTTTGCCCGCCAGGGCTTTTTGCAGCGCGACGTATGCCACCTGCAGCCCGCCAAAGTCGGCAATATTTTCGCCCAGCGTAAACTTGCCATCGGCGTTAAGCCCCGGTAGCACCTCGATGCGGTTGAAGTGCTCCACCAGCGTCTGCGCGCGCTCTTCAAACTGCCGGCTGTCGGTAGCTGTCCACCAGTCGTTCAGGTTTCCCTTTGCGTCGTACTTGCGCCCCTGGTCGTCGAAGCCGTGCGTCATTTCGTGCCCAATGACTACCCCAATGGCGCCGTAGTTCACCGCGTCGTCGGCGTCCTTGCTGAAGAACGGGGGTTGCAGGATGCCCGCCGGGAAGCAGATTTCGTTGGTGGTGGGGTTGTAGTAGGCGTTGACCGTCTGCGGAAACATAGCCCACTTCTCCTTGTCCAGCGGCTTGTTTACCTCGCTCATCAGGTACTCAAAGTCGAACTTGTTGGAGCGCAGAATATTTTTCCAGTAGCCGTCCTTTTTTACCTCCAGCTTGGAGTAGTCGCGCCACTTGTCGGGGTATCCGATTTTGACGCGGAAGGTGGCCAGCTTTTCCAGCGCCTTGGCCTTAGTGGTGTCGGTCATCCAGGTCAGGCCGCCAATTCTGTCGGCAAGGGCGGCTTGCAGGTTCTTCACCAGCGTTACCATGCGCTCCTTTGAGGCGGCGGGGAAGTATTTTGCCACGTAGGCCTGCCCTACGGCCTCGCCCATGGCGCCGTTTACCACGTCTACGGTGCGCTTCCAGCGCGGGCGCAGCTCTTCGCGGCCGCTCAACACCTTTCCGTAAAATTCAAAGCTGCGGTTTACAAAGTCGTCGCTCAGGTAGGAGGCTGCGGCGTTTACGTACGTCCACGCCAGGTAGGCCTTTAGCTGGGCTAATTCCGCTTTTTTCAGGATGTCCGACGCCTCTTTTATGAAGTCGGGCTGCGAAACGTTGATCTCCTGCATGTCGCTCAGGCCTGCCGCCGCAAAAAAGGCGTCCCAGGCAAAGTCCGGCGCCAGGGTTTTGAGCGCCTGCACCGGAATTTTGTTGTAGATTTTTTCGGGCAGGCGCTGCGTATGCTTGTCCATCGAGGCTTTGGCGAGGCGCACTTCGAGGTCAAACACCTGCTTTGCCAGCGCCTCTGCGCTTGTTCCCGCAAGCTGGTCGTAGCCGGCCAGGGCAAGCATGGCGGCGATATGCTCCACAAACTTGGCGCGAATTTCCCTTGAGCGCTCATCGTCGTCGAGGTAGTAGTCGCGCTCGCCAAGCGACAGGCCGCCCTGGTATAGCCAGCCAATGTTCATATCGCTGTTGGCCAGGTCGGCTTCGCCAAAGAAGAGGAAAAATGGCGCTATTTGCTGCGTGTGCAGCTCCACCACCTTTGCCGCCAGCTGCTCCCTGTCGGCAATGGCGGCAATGGCTTGCAGCTCTTCCTGAATGGGCGCTTTACCCTGGGCGTTGAGCGTGGCCTCGTCCATGCCCACGTTGTACAGGTCGGCTATTTTTTGCTGCACCGACCCTTCGGGGTTTGCCCCCTTGCTCAGCTCGTCGATAAGGTCGTTGAGCTGCTGCTGGTTGTTTTCGCGCAGCCGGTCAAAGGTTCCGTAGCGGGCGTACTCGGGCTTCAGCGGGTTTTTCTGCATCCACCCACCGCAGGCGTACCCGTAAAAGTCCTCACGCGGGTTGACCGTCGTATCGAGGTTGGCCAAATCAATCCCCGCCCCGCGATAGCTGCTGTTGCAGCCGCCAAATGCTATCATACAAAATGTTGGTATGAAAATGTTTTTCATGGTAAATACCGTTTAATGATGTTTTTTGCAGCTCGAAAAGAGGAGCCGCAATCTTTTTTCTCGCAAAGGTAGCAAAGAATTACGAAATAATTACGAATTAGCTGATGTTTCGCGGTGGTTATCATTATCCACAGATTACACGGAGTACACGGATTGTACAGATTGTACAGATTGTACAGATTATACGGATTGTACAGAATTAAGCTGTCCGGTATGCTGATTTCGGCGTAAGCCCTCCGTGCTCCTCTGTGAAGCCTCCGTGCTCCTCTGCGTTAGCATTGCACAGAGGAGCGCTGAGGCTCCACGGAGGAGCACAGAAACATGAGCTGGGAATTAATTCCTAATTCGTAACTACTCAGGTAGCATATTTCATTGCAAATCACAAAAGTAATAAAAATTCTCCTTGTGAAAACCTTGTGTTCTTTGTGTCTTCGTGGTATTTTTCCAACCACAAAGGAACAA
>JAIROF010000224.1 GCA_031257655.1 Prevotellaceae bacterium
CAAATAATGTAACGAGTTGATTATTAAAGATAAAATTCAACATTATTGTATTCTCGACATTATTTTCGCGACAGTAATGTTTTGTGCTATGTTTTTCATATATGACTATATATCAACAACAAAATGTCCATCAGGTCAGGAGTTCTGAAATTGTGGGGGGGCGGAAAGGAGCGAAAAACCTAATTTCCACCTAATTTTCACCTAATTTTCACAACAAAACAACCTCATCAGCAATGAGTTGACAAACCGCCACCCAACCTCATTATCTCATTTTCCGTTTGCTCGCCTCCAATTGTCGTTAATAATAAGGTAATGAGGTTGTTGTTGGTTGTTATTCTCTCGGCTACTGAGGTTGTTTTGTTAGGGAAATTAGGTTTTTCGCTCCCTACAATTTATGACGCTACCCAAAAAAGAATTAGCCGGTTTTTAGAGGTCTCCTTATTTTTAAAGGTGTTTGCCGCTCGCTACGCCCGGTTCAGGCAGGGCGCTACTTTCCTATAACTAAAATACACTTTGCTCATTTTTAGCTATTTGCCATTTTGCATTTAGCTTTGCTTAATGGGGGACTAATTCTCAATTCTCAATTCTCAATTGAAAAGTCTTGACTTTTCAGCCAGGGCAGGTTGTGCGCCGCTACGGCTTGCAGCGGATGCTTAGGGTTGCCTTCTTGAGCCAGGGTGCAGAAAATTCTACTTCGCCTCTCCCCTCTTCGCCGGTGGCTTGCAGGTACACCAGCAGCCGCCCGTAGAAAGCGCGCTGCCGGTTGTCGGTGTAGCTTCCCATGTCGGCGTTGTTGCTTGCCTCCATCCCCAGGAGGCTGAGGTTGCCCGCAACGCGGCAGGTAATTTCGTCGTCCGAGAGCATTACGGGGATGCTGTGCTCATCTACCACCTGCAGGGTAACCTGCGCCACGCCCCTGCGGCTGCTGCTGATAACCGTGTCGGCGGCTACGACCACGATGGCGTGGGGTCGCCCGGAGGTGCGGATGGCGCACCGGCTCACCTCTTCGCCGGTTTCGCTCAAGCCGGTCACCTCAAGCGTTCCCGCTTCAAAGGGGACGTCCCACGCGATAATTCCTGTTTGCGCGTCGTAGTCCTTTGGGTCTCCTACGGGCTTTCCGTTGAGCCGCAGCAGCGCTTTGGCCGCGTTGGTGTAGCACACCACCCGGACGAGCTGCCCCGGCTCGTAGCTCCACACCGGCGGAGCATCCATAGAGGGCGCCCTGTCGGCGCTTCGCGGCGCGGGGTAGGCGCCTACGTAGGCCATGGGCTTGGCGCTCCACAGCGACTGGCGGAAGTAGCCGCGCGGCTTGATGAAGCCGCCAAAGTCGAGCAAGCCGGAGTGAAATCCGCGCGAGGGCCACGGGTAGGATTCGCCGAGGTAGTCGACGCCCGTCCAGAGGAATTGGCCAAAGATGTGCTCGTTGTCGGCCACCGCCCGCCATGCGTCGATGCTGTGCCCGTTTTCGCTGCCGAATATGACCCGCTGCGGGTAGGCCTTATGGTCTTCGGCGTAGCGGCTTTCGGTGTAGTTGTAGCCCGCGATGTCGAGGGCGCCGGGGAAGTCTGTCCGGTTGGACATGGCTACGCCGGCCAGCCCCGCAGTGACGGGTCGCGACCGGTCGTACTTTTTTACCTCCGCCACCATTCGCCTGGCGATGGCGCCGAGGCGTTCGGCGTTGGGGGCGTCGGGCTTGTAGCCGCCAAAAATGGGCTGCGTGAAGCCGCTGGCGTCCTTTCCGTCGAGCACGGGGTGCGAGTAGGGGTCGTTGGGGTAGTCCACCTCGTTGACAATGCTCCAGGCAAATATGGAGGGGTGGTTTCGGTCGCGGCGCACCATGTCGGCCAGGTCTCGCGCGCCCCACTCCTCAAAGAAGTCGAAGCTGCCGTCGAAGCCGGGCGTTCCGGTGTTCCATCCTGTAATCCACTTTCGCTTGGGGAACTCCCATTCGTCGGCGCTTTCGTCTATCACGAGCAGGCCCAGCTCGTCGCACAGGTCGTAGAGGGCGGGGGCTTGGGGGTTGTGGCTTGTGCGGATGGCGTTGCAGCCTATCTCCTTGAGCGTGAGCAGGCGTCGCCGCCACACCTCCGGCGGCACGGCGGCGCCCAGCACGCCGGCGTCGTGGTGAAGGCACACGCCCTTTACCTTTACCCATTCGCCGTTGAGCGCAAGGCCCCTGTTGGGGTCGAGCTGTAGCGAGCGAAATCCGGTGGTGGTGGAGGTTTCGTCTACCACCTTTTGGTCGAGCAGGAGGGTTGTTTTGAGCGTGTAGAGGTGGGGCGTTTCCGGGCTCCAGCGCAGCGGGTTTTTCACCGCGAGCACGGCGGTTACCTTCCCATTTTTTTGTGCGGGGGCAAGCGCTACCTTGCTGCTGCTTTTTGCCGCAATTTTTCCGTGGGGATCGAGCAGCACGTTGACCAGCGTGAGCGCTGCGCTTTTCTGCGATTCGTTTTCCAGCGCCACCTCTACGCTCAGCTCTCCGCGCTTGGCGGTGGCCACCTGGGGCACGGCGTACACGCCCCACTGGGCAATGTGCACGGGGTTGGCGTACACGAGCCACACGTCGCGGTAGATGCCCGAGCCGGTGTACCAGCGCGAATCGGCGCTTCGGCTGTGGTCAACGCGCACGGCGATGCTGTTCTCCCGCCCAAACGCTACGTATGGCGTAGCGTCGTACATGAAGGAGATGTAGCCGTTGGGGCGCCCGCCCAGCAGATGCCCGTTGAAGAACACTTCGCTGCGGTTGTACACGCCCTCGAAGTAGAGGTACACCTTTTCGCCCTTTCGCGCTTCGGGGATGATGACTTCTTTGTGGTACCAGCCCGTGCCGCCGGGGAGGTATCCGGTGCAGCTGGCCAGCGTTGGGCTGAGCGGAGCTTTTACGCTCCAATCGTGCGGCAGGCTCACGGGCCGCCACAGCTTTTCGGAGGCGGCAGGAGCCGTGTGCGAGGCGCTCAACATGAAGCGCCACCCCTCGTTAATTTTTTCGGGCTTCCCAAAGGAAACCTGCGCCGGCGCCGAAAGAGAGGATAGCGACAGCAGAAATGCAGCAAGTGTATTTTTTTTCATCGTTTTTTCATCGTTTTTTAAGATTTTTGAATGCGTTGGCGGGGCTAAAATTTATGTTGTTGGGGGCAATTTCAAATCGTTATTGTCCGGTAAATATTTTGCAAATTAGTGATTTTTTTTAGCTCCAGGAATTTAAGACCTGTGAACTATCAGTGGATGCGAAATGCGGAGTATTCTATTCCGCGTAGCTATACTCCGAACGTCCGAAAATCGGGTGGCGCCATAAATTGTATGATATAGTAATTATCGTGCTGATTATAAATCGTTTAACTTAACGATGTGGTGAGGCCGTCGTTTATACTATATCGCTCTGCTGCTGAGGCTGTTTTGCTGTTGAAGTTAGGAGGATAGCGCACACCCATAATCCCACCATTTTTTTACAAATATACATAAAAAACTTGTAACTACTCAGGTAGCATATTTCATTGCAAATCACAAAAGTAATAAAAATTCTCTTTGTGAAAACCTTGTGTTCTTTGTGTCTTCGTGGTATTTTTCCAACCACAAAGGAACAAAGTTCACAAAGATTTCACAAAGTGTGTTTTTGTAGCTGTTTTTTTTAACGGAAAGGTCGCAAAGGGTACCTGAGTAGCTACGTTTTTTTTTGAAGCCGGCAGGTTAAAAACCTACCTGATTCTTTAGCTGTAAATAATCCCTTTTTGGCACGCATAAAACAAATCTTGTCAGAAAAGAAAATATGTAGTAACTTTGCACTTCGCTTGTATCAGCTTATACGCCATTATTTACAGCTTAAAAAATGAAATCATGAAAAAACATCCATCTTCTTTCTATACGTGCTTAGCAAAGGGGAGTGTTTTTTTTTGATGAAAGGCGCTACCTTTCCTGGTGATGTCATAAATTGTATGATTCGGCAAGTATTATGCTGATTACAAGCCGTTTACATTAATGAGGTAATGAGGTTGTTGTTTATACTATATCTCACTGCTACTGAGGTTGTTTTGT
>JAIROF010000241.1 GCA_031257655.1 Prevotellaceae bacterium
TGTCTTCGTGGTATTTTTCCAACCACAAAGGAACAAAGTTCACAAAGATTTCACAAAGTGTGTTTTTGTAGTTGTTTTTTTTAACGGAAAGGTCACAAAGGGTACCTGAGTAGCTACAACATATCAAAGCGTTGCTTTAGTTTTTTGTATTCGAAACTTAGACAACTTCAAATACATTCAAAAAAATAAAGTTTAAACGCTCACGTGAATCGTGAGCTTTTTCATTTTATTTGAATGTATGGTAGTCTAAGACCTCGAATACAAGTAAAAGATTTAAGTTCACGGTTTTTTTATGTCCATACGCCAAAGCCCCTGTCGTAAATCAGCCGAACAACAGCGACAATAAACAAGGAGTAGGCACGAGCTATTAAATCATTAAATCATTAAATTATCAAATTATCAAATTAAAATTATATGAAAACGCTATTTTTACACGGAACAACAACCCTGCTTACCTTATCCATGTTAGCCGGATGCGGCAGCAAAGATGAAGACCACAGCCCAACAACCGTGGCCGAAGACAAGGAAAACATACAAGCCTCATTTGACAGAACTAAATCCCTTATCCAAAAATTCAGGGATGGAACCCTGTACAAATTTGCCGAAGAGTTTATTGATTACAGGGAAGAATATAAGGAAGAAGAGTATTATCACTACGTAGGCAACTATTATTACGGGAGGCGTGGCGATTACACCTACAATTCCCAAACAGGTAAGTACGACTACACTCCGGGACAGGGCGACTATGATCGTTCATCCTACGGCTACTACGATGATGTTATCTCAGAATTTGCCACCCTGCTGGGCGAAAAGTTAGACGACAAGGTTGATTTCGATGCTATTGAAGAAAACAAACGGTTTGACTTCGCGTCGTATGCAGGCAAATATACGTGGAGTAAGAGCAAGGAAGTATGGGACAGAACGTCGCACACCTCAATTGCCGTATACTTCCCATCTTCCGAAGCCGCAGCTGCCAACGACTGCGAGGCCGGCATCACGGCATATACCGATGTGCGCTGCGACATTGAAGGAAAAACAGTATACTTGCCAACAAAAGCAAGCGCATACTTTTCCAAAGGCGGAGCAACCTTAGCCTCTGCGGACGTTACGGCGGACTATACAGGGCGTGGCATCCCCAAAACGGCAACCGCAAACGTTTACGCAAAGCCCGTCAAGCTCAACGCCTCGCTGTCGCAGGAAACGGCCTCCAAGTACAAGGCATCGGTGGCCATTGCCGACGAAGATGACGACAACAACAACCTGTCGATTACCGCCGAGGCGGTGCTGTCCAACGCCATTGACTCTTATACCGATTTTGACGATTGCCAAATCAACAACCTTCACTTTACGGTTACCCAGTCTGCGCTGGCCATTAAGGGGAGCATTGACCTGAAAACGCTAAATAACACCAATAATCCAAGCACAGAAGATATTAACAAGCTGATAAACTTTGAAGTCTCCTACAACAACCAAAAGACAGGCACCCTGCAGGTAGAAGAAGTGGGCGGCGATCGATACCTGTTTATCTACTACAAAGACGGCACGAAAGAAAACACATCCATCTACTACGACGGCTTTGTGAAAGATGTAGAGCACATATTCAAAAAGTAGGCCGCCTTGAAACACCTTCGACGTATACTTGCCACAGTAGCCCTGCTACAGGCTACTGTGGCCGCTGCGCAAAGCTCCCCGCCGCCCGCAGACAGCTACAAAAACGAGCTGGGGGTTGACATTGCAAACATCCTCACCTTTTTATCAAAAAAGAACGAGTCGTACTTGGTAAGCTACAAAAGACGCTTCGCAGGCCGGCACGTGCTGCGGAGTGGCCTCAACTTAGAGTGGAGCACCGCCAAAAGCGGATACAAGGCGGTTGGCGTTCGGGCTGGCTACGAGCGGGGAAGCGCCATTGGCTCCGACCGCTGGCGGCTGCACGCCGGCGCCGACGCCTCATTTTCCTACAGGGCCAACAATTTTCAGCCGGCCAAGGCCATCCGGTATGGATGGCATCCGCTGGTGGGCTTCAGCTACTTTCCGGTAGCCCGTTTTTCGATTTCAACGGAAATGTGCCTCAACTTTTACTACACCGACCACCGCAACTCCGCCAGCTACGACGCCAGCGCCAACGACAACGTATTCGACGTAAACATTGGCTCGGTGGGCATGATAGTTATCCACTACCATTTTTGAAAAGGAAAAAGGCAAAAGCTCTATACACAGGCTGCTATGAAAATGTACAGGTGCTATAAATGGAAGAGGTGTAAATCTGCAAATCAATCGCTCACAAACATGCTTTCGCCATAAGCTTCTATTTTTAAGCATGTATACTGCGCTCGGCATAGCGTTGCGTAAAAATAGCTCGCACAGGTGGCGCAGATTTTTATGGTTTACGCAGCCGGAGAATTGGACTTTGTACAAAAAACCGTATCTTTGTGCACGCCTAAGCCGCACGTACGCACACGTACTCATAGTAAATTGCCGCAAATGGCCGCCGGAAGCAAGCCCAGTAAGGCTAATCCCGCCTGCAAGATGAGAAGTGCAACATGAGAAGACGGTGCGCTTTGCCCGTTTTTATCCACCAGTAGGTAAGCCAAAATTAATTTCATGCATAAACAAGCTATTCAACTATGAAATACTTCAACATCTCAGGCCCATGTGATAGCGCAAAGCATTACATGATAGACGCTTCTACACGCTTGAAAGGCGTGGAGCGGCTGATTGACACAGAGCAATACTTTGTGATTCATGCCGCGCGCCAGAGCGGAAAAACAACCTACCTGAAAAATCTGGCCGAAAGACTCAACGCAGAGGGAAAATACTACGCGCTGTACTGCACGCTGGAAGGTATGCAAGGAGTCGAAGATCCGGAAAAAGGAATTCCTGAGATTGTCAGAAAAATTAAAAATGTACTTTGGCTTTCGGACATTCCTCAGAAAGCAGCATTTGCACAAAACGCCGATTACGACAACTTCACCGGCGTGTTGAACATGGCGCTAACGCTGTTTTGCATGAAGCTGGACAAGCCGCTGGTAATTCTGTTCGACGAAGCGGACTGCCTGAGCGAAAACACGCTCATCTCGTTCCTCCGCCAGCTGCGCGAAGGGTACAACAATCGCAGCAGCACAATTCCATTTGTCCACTCCGTTGCCCTCGTGGGCATGCGCAACATCCGCGACTACAAGGCAAAGGTGCGCCCCGAAAGCCATACGCTGGGCAGCGCAAGCCCTTTCAACATCGTTACAGAATCAATGGTGCTGAAAAATTTTACTCAAGATGAGATAGCCCAGCTGTACAGGCAGCATACCGACGAAACGGGGCAAATCTTTGAGGAAGACGCCATCGAGCTGGCGTGGGAGCAAACACAGGGGCAGCCTTGGCTAGTCAACGCTATCGCGCGAGAGGTGATTGTGAAAATGCTGCAATCGGACTACGCTAAGCCCGTTACGGCAACGCTCGTAATGGAAGCCATACAAACCATTATCCTGCGACGCGATACGCACATCGACAGCCTCCTCGAACGCCTGAAAGAAGAGCGCGTACGCAAAGTCATTGAGCCGATGATTTCGGGTGATGACTTTTTCGGGCGGCTTACGGATGATTTCTCATACGTCAAGGATTTAGGCTTGATAGTCGAAATTCAGGGGCGCTTGATACCGTCTAACCCCATTTACGGCGAAGTCATAGCGCGAACGCTGAGCCACGATACGCAGCAGGTGATGCTGCAAAATCCCAATTCCCGCTCCATGCCCCGCTACCTTAAGGACGGACGCATAGACATGGAGCGCCTGATGCAAGACTTTCAGCAGTTCTGGCGCGAAAACAGCGACATTTGGGTGGAAAAGTACGACTACAGGGAAGCGGCGCCGCACCTGATCCTCATGGCATTTTTTCAGCGGGTCGTCAACGGCGGAGGACAAATCATTCGCGAAATGGCGGCGGGAACGGGACGGCTTGACATCTGCATAGCTTACGAAAACCAAAAATATCCGGTGGAAATCAAAGTGTGGCGCGGCGAAAAGTCGCTGCAGGAAGGCCTTGTGCAAACGCGCCGGTACATGGACGTGTGCGGAGCGCCGGAGGGCTGGCTCGCCATCTTCGACCGCCGAAAAAACAGCAAATGGGAAGACAAAATCTACCTGAAAAAGGAAGCGGTGGACGGAAAAACCGTCACCGTAGTGGGGCTTTAGAGCAAAAACGCAACAAAAACGCAACGAAAACGCAACGAAAACGCAACAAATCGCTCAACAGCTCAGCCGTAAGCTTTACAATAGCGACTAAAAGAACCACCAAACACCCCCCCCCCACTATGAAACACGTACAGCTACCGGTGCGGGCTACCTTTACGCTGCTCAGCGCGCTACCGCCCGCGCTCTTGCCTGCGCAAAGCAGCGCGCCGCAGCCGGCCGACGTCATCGCCATTGTTGAGCAGGTGAACGATTGCTGGCAAAAGGCGCACCCCCAACCGGGCAACGCCTTCTGGCACGCCGCCGCCTACCATACCGGAAACATGGCGGCGTACGAGCTCACGGGCAACGAGCGCTACCGGGCCTACTCCGAAGCATGGGCGGAGCATAACCGCTGGAAAGGCGCCAAATCGGACGATACCGCCCGGTGGAAGTACCGCTACGGCGAAACCGACGACTTCGTGCTGTTTGGCGACTGGCAAATTTGCTTTCAAACCTACATCGACCTGTACAACCTGCAGCCGGACGAGCGAAAAATTGCCCGCGCCCGCGAAGTCATGGAGTACGAAATGTCCACGCCCAACAGCGACTACTGGTGGTGGGCAGACGGGCTGTACATGGTGATGCCCGTCATGACCAAGCTCTACAAGGCGACCGGCAACGAGCTGTACCTCGCAAAGCTCTACGAATACTTCTCGTACGCCAAAACGCTGATGTACGACCCGGATGCAGGCCTGTTCTACCGCGACGCCAAGTACATTTACCCCAAGCACCAAACCAAAAACGGGAAAAAAGACTTTTGGGCGCGCGGCAACGGCTGGGTATTTGCCGGCCTGGCAAAAGTGCTGAGCGATTTACCCGCAAAGGACGCCCACCGCCAAGAGTATGAAAACGTTTTCTGCGCCATGGCCAAGGCGCTCAAGCAGGCCCAGCAGGCCGAAGGGCACTGGACGCGCAGCCTCTTGGACGCCGCCCACGCACCCGGATACGAAACCAGCGGCACCGCGTTCTTCACCTACGGATTTTTGTGGGGAATGGGCAGCGGCCTGCTGCAAGGCGAGGCCTACGAAAAAACGGCGCTCAGGGCATGGCGCTACCTGGCGGATACCGCCCTGCAACCCAACGGAGCGGTGGGCTACGTGCAGCCCATTGGCGAGCGCGCCGACCAGCACGTCGTGAGCGCCTCCACCACCGCCGATTTTGGCGTGGGCGCATTCCTCCTGGCCGCTTCGGAGATGGCGCGGTACGGCGGCGCAGCAGAAGCGCAAGCTTTTCACCCCGGCAAAATCTGGAAAGATAGCAGCGGCGCCCACATCAACGCCCACGGTGGCGGCATCCTTTTCCACGAAGGAAAATACTACTGGTTTGGCGAGCACAAGGGCGAAAGGTCAAACAGCGCGCTGGTGGGCGTAACCTGCTACTCATCCGGCGACCTGTACCGCTGGAAAAGTGAAGGGGTAGCCCTGCCTGTTGCCCAAAGCGACGCCGAAAGCGAAATACAGCCGGGCTGCATCATGGAGCGCCCCAAGGTGATTTTCAACAAAAAAACGGGGAAATTTGTGATGTACTTCCACCTCGAGCTAAAGGGACAAGGCTACAGCGCCGCCCGCACAGGCATTGCCGTTGCCGACAGGGTAACCGGCCCCTACCGCTACCTCAAATCCTGCCGCCCCAACCCGGGCAGCTGGCCGGTAGCGATGACCGCAGAGCAGCAGCAATCACCCGTCAAGCCCTCGGATTTTCCCAAAAGCTGGACGGAGGAGTGGCGAAAAGCGGTCGACGACGGCATGTTTGTACGCCGCGACTTCAAAGGCGGGCAAATGTCGCGCGACATGACGCTCTTTGTGGACGACGACGGAAAAGCCTACCACATCTACGCCTCCGAAGAAAACCTGACCCTCCACCTGGCAGCGCTCTCCGACGACTACCTGAGCCACACGGGCAAGTACATTCGCATTGCCCCGGGCGGGCACAACGAAGCGCCGTCCATTTTCAAAAAAGACGGAAAATACTTCATGATCACCTCCGGCTGCACGGGCTGGGCGCCAAACGCTGCCCGCCTGTTCACGGCCGACAGCCTCTGGGGAGCATGGACGCAGCACCCAAATCCCTGCGCGGGTGCAAACGCCGAGCTGACGTTCCACTCCCAAAGCACCTGCATACTGCCCGTGCAGGGCAAAAAAAACGCCTTTATCTTCATGGCCGACCGCTGGACGCCCAAGCGCCCCATCGATGGGCGCTACATCTGGCTGCCAATCCTGTTTCAAAACGGGCTGCCCGTCCTGAAATGGTTCCACAAGTGGAATTTGACGATATTCGACGCCCCCGCCCCCAGCCCCGGCTCACCCAAAGCAGCGCCGGAGTGGAAGCTGGTCTGGAGCGACGAGTTTGACCTCGACGGAAAGCCGGACCCCGCCGCGTGGACCTACGAAAAGGGGTTTGTAAGGAATGAGGAGCTGCAGTGGTACCAGCCGCACAACGCTATCTGCAAAAACGGCGCGCTAAGGCTGTCGGGAAAAAGGGAAAAAGTCCCCAACCCCGGCTACACTCCGGGAAGTAAAGACTGGCGAAAGAGCAGGCCGCTGGCCGAATATACATCCGCGTCCATAAAAACAGCGGGGAAAAAAGAGTTTCAGTACGGACGCTTCGAAATTCGGGCAAAAATACCCACCGCCAAAGGCGCATGGCCGGCAATATGGACCCTGGGCAACGCCATGCCCTGGCCATCCTGCGGAGAAATCGACATCATGGAGTACTACCGGATAAACGACACGCCGCACATTTTGGCGAATACCGCCTGGGGAACAGACGCCGGCCATACCGCCAGGTGGAATACCGCCAGCATACCTTTTGCCGCATTCAAAGAGAAAGACCCGGACTGGGAAAGCAAGCACCACATCTGGCGGATGGATTGGGACGAAACCGCCATACGGCTTTACCTCGACGACGAATTGCTGAACGAAACGCTGCTGGAAAACACGCAAAATGGCGCCATTGGCGGCTACCGAAATCCTTTCCGGCAGCCTCACTACATCCTGCTGAACTTAGCCATCGGGCAAAACGGCGGAACGCCCAGCAGCGCAGACTTTCCGCTGGAGTACGAGATAGACTACGTAAGAGTTTACCAAAAAAACGGGCAGGAGTAGGCAGCGCCCCTCTCCACGCGCCAGCATTCAAATCAAAAAAATCAGCGTTCAGACAGCTGCGCAGAACTCAGAATGATGGGAGAAAGGGGCGGCAGAAGCTAATTCTTTACGAAATTTTCACGCAAAAAAGCTCGTAGGGAAAATAAATATTTGCACTTTTGCGCCAATGCATACTATACAACCTTACCACTAACAAAAAAAACGGTAGCGTCATAAATTGTAGGAAGCGAAAAACGGCTAATTCTTTTTTTGAGGTGCTATGAAAATTAAGTTCTCATTATATTACGCAGCAAAAGCGTCTCAGCGACGAAATAGCGGCGAAATGGCGCTGTAGAGGCGCACGCCGTGCGTCTCACTGTGCATTGCGCATAGCGCCATTTTGTCGCGAGACGCACGCGAGACGCACGCCGTGCGTCTCTACAGCGCTATGCGTCGCACCCATGCGCCATCAATCGTCAGAACACGAATTTTACTTTTATATCGCACGCTATATCAGCGAAATAGCTTAAAGAAAAAGATGTGATTGCGATAGCGAACCAAAAGTAGTAACAGATTGCTCCAAAATATTTAGTCAAATTGCTGTATATCTGTAATTTAATAAAGTAAAATCCGTTATAATCAGCACAATACTTGCCACATCATGCAATTTATGACATCACCAAAAAAAACAAGCAGCAAAATGAAAACATTCGCCAACAAAAGCCGCAAATTTCTGCAAAGCATCTTCAAAGGGTTAAGCGCCACATCCTTAGCCTTTACATTTCAGGCGTGCTACGGAACGGCGCAAGACGTTGGGCAGGATGTGCTCATTACGGGCACGGTAAGCTCCACGCAAACCGGCGAAGCAATTCCCGGCATCAAGGTTTCGGTCGAAGACCAGCCGCAGTACGAGATCACCGACGGCAGCGGTCAATTTTCGGTGTACGCTTTGCAGCGCAGCGCCTGCAAGGTAACGTTCGAGGACGCCGATGCGCTACAGCACGGAGCATTCCTGGCCAAAGATACCATCGTTGAAGCGCTCGGCGAGCGCATAGTCCTAAACGTAAGCTTAGATGCCCGGTAAGCTTTTCCAGTACCTCCACCGCCTGTTTCGGGCAAACGAAATTCGGCTGCACGAGCTGAGCTACCTGTTCTGGGAGTGCACGCGGCGCTGCAACCTGAGGTGCCTGCACTGCGGGTCGGACTGCTCCGCCGGCTCGGCGCGCGGCGACATGCCCTTCGGCGATTTTCTGCGCGCCATCTTGCCCCTCAAAAAAGCCTACCCCCCCAACACCATAACCGTAGTCATCACGGGAGGCGAGCCGCTGCTGCGGGGCGACTTGCCGCAGTGCGGCAGGGCCTTGCGCGAGCACGGCTTTCGCTGGAGCATCGTCACCAACGGCTACGCCTACACCCCCGACGTGCACGCGAGGCTGCTCGCGGCGGGCATGGGCGCCATAACGCTAAGCCTCGACGGGTTGGAGGATGCGCACAGCTGGCTGCGGTCAAGCACCCGCAGCTTTGCCAACGCCCTCAAAGCGATCGAGCTGATTACCGCATCAAAAAGGCTTTGCTATGATATTGTTACCTGCGTCAACCGAAAAAACATCAACACGTTGCCGGAGCTTAAGGAGCTTTTGATTTCAAAAAAAGTTGCGGCGTGGCGCCTGTTCACCATCGCCCCCATTGGGCGGGCAAAGGGCAACGACGACCTGCAGCTAACGCCCCAGGAGCTCACGCAGCTGATGGATTTTATTGCCGGCGCCCGCGCCGACAGGCGAATAGACGCCAAGCTCAGCTGCGAAGCCTACGTTGGCGCGCACGAAAAAAGGGTGCGCGACGCCCCCTTCTTCTGCCGCGCAGGCGTAACCATTGCCTCCGTTCTGGCGGACGGCTCCATTGCGGCCTGCCCCAACATCAACCGCCACTTTGTACAGGGCAACATCTACCGCGACAGCTTCCTCGACGTGTGGAGCAACCGCTTTGAGGTGATGCGAAACCGGCGCTGGACGCGAACGGGGATTTGCGCGCGCTGCAGCGACTACAAGCGCTGCAACGGCGGCGCCATGCACCTGTGGAGCGAACGGCAAGACGCCATTCTGACGTGCATAAACCAAAAAATGCTGCACAGCGCATAGCGCGAAACGAATAAGTGGTGGTGTCCATATTTGATTGATATAATTTGTAAACAAGCGAAAATCAGAACTACACTGCATACTTCAAGACAAAATATTGTGCTGGTTATCAACCGTATGGCTTCTCATATCAATCAATCATGGACGCTACCTTATTTTTGGTGTTCGTGAGCTCGCTCCACAACAAAACAACCTCAGTAGCATAGCGATGTAGTATAACCGGCAACTTCGCCACCTCATTGATTTAAATAGTTTGTAATCAGCATAATACTTGCCATATCATACAATCTATGACATCACCATTTTGATTTACCTTTATCCATGAACAAAACGGAAATTGATAAAGATTCAGAATTATGGTATGCCATTATGCAAGCAATGTACAAGGAAATTGCCGAAGTAATCAAAGAAGCAATTGAT
>JAIROF010000023.1 GCA_031257655.1 Prevotellaceae bacterium
CGAATGCTTTCAAATTCTCAATTCTCAATTCTCAATTCTCAATTCTCCGGCGCCTTGCTTTTAACCCGACGTAGCGTGGACGCTACGCCGAGCGGAGCACGAGTGCGCGGAGTGGAGGAACCGAACTCCGCTTCGCTCCGCCTCCTCGACTTTGCTACCAATGGCGAAGCGGGACTCCCCGTCATTGATAGCGCAGGAGAAATCTTTTCATAGCACCTCAAAAAAAGAATTAGCCCAATTTATGACATTACCCGCTAAAGTAAATGAGCGCAGTAGATGAGCGCTTCGCCGGTAGAGCGTAGCGCAGCGTTTGGGTTTTTTGGAGGTTACCATAAAATAAAGAGCTATCTTTGCAGCGAAATTTTTTTGAGCAAAAGAAAAGATGGTTTTTTTGTATAACGTAGGATTGCTGCTCTACTGGGCGGGCGTTCACGTAGGGGCGCTCGTTCACCCTAAGGCGCGTAAGCTGGTGTGCGGGCATTGCGGCGCGCTGCGCAAGCTGAAGCAGGCCATGAGCCGCCGCGGACAGCGCAAGGTAGCGTGGTTTCACTGCGCCTCGCTCGGCGAATTTGAGCAGGGGCGACCCCTCATCGAGGCGCTGCGCAGGCGGCGCCCCGATACCTTTGTGCTGCTCACCTTTTTTTCCCCTTCGGGCTACGAGGTGCACAGGCGCTACGCCGCCGCCGACTACGTGTGCTACCTGCCGATCGACTTGTGGTGGGTTGCCCGCAGGTTTGTGCAGCTTGCCGCGCCGGACATTGCGGTATTCGTCAAGTATGAATTTTGGTACAACTACCTTAGCCGGCTTCATCGGCAGGGCGTTAAGACCTACATTGTGTCGGCCATTTTTCGCGAGCAGCAGGCATTTTTTGACCAGCTGTACGGCAAATTTTTTGTTCGCATGCTGAGCTTCTGCGAGCACATTTTTGTGCAGAACAGCGATTCGCTCGACCTGCTGGATTCGGTAGGCGTAAGCAACGCCTCCTGCGCCGGCGACACCCGCTTTGACCGCGTGATTGAGGTCGCCGCCACCGCCAACGCCCTGCCGCAGCTGGCGGCGTTTGCCGCACCGGACGCCCTAACCCTCGTGGCCGGCAGCACATGGCCTCCCGACGAAGCAATGCTCGCAGAGCTGGTCGACAAAATACCCCGCCTCAAGCTGATTGTTGCGCCGCACGAGGTGAGCGAAGGCAGGGCTATCAGCCTGTGCGCAAAGCTCGGAAAGCCTGCCCTGCTCTACTCGCAGTGGCAGCAAAACCGGGAGATCAACCTTGCCGGATACCGCGTTTTTGTGGTCGATGCGGTAGGCTTTCTTTCCTCCCTCTACCGGTTTGGGGCGCTGGCCTACGTTGGCGGAGGGTTTGGCGCCGGCATTCACAACATCCTCGAGGCCGCAGTATTTGGCATTCCGGTAATTTTTGGCAGCCGCTATAAAAAGTTTTGCGAGGCAACCGACCTCGTGCGCCTGGGCGGCGCATTCTCCGTAGCCTCGGCAGCCGAGCTGCTCAGCGTGGTGGACATGCTCTGCAACAACCGGCAGCGCTGCGAGCAGAGCGGAAATACCTGCAGAACCTACGTCCAACACCACAAAGGAGCCACCGGAATTATTATGAGCAGCCTTGACAAATCCATAGCTACATGATTGAGAATTGCGAATTACGTGTAGGGGCGGGGGGCGCCCGCCCAATTGCGAATTAAGAAATTAAAATCCGTTATAAAATATCAACAATCGTCAAATTGAATGGCTTGTGAAAGTAGAATAAGTAGTAAATAAAAGTAGTAGAAGATATGAAAAAGTTTGCATGTTTTTGTTTTTTCGTTTTTTTTGCCGTCGGCTTGCAGGCGCAGGCGCTGATGGGCATACGATTTTTTGAGGGTACATTTGAGCAGGCGCTTCAGCAGGCTGCCAAAGAGAAGAAGATGCTGTTCGTTGACGCCTACGCCTCGTGGTGCGGGCCGTGCAAGGCTATGTCGCGCAACGTGTTCACCCGGCAGGAGGTGGGCGTATTTTTCAACGCCCACTTCGTCAACCTGAAAGTTGACTGGGAAAGCCCTCAGGGGCGAAAGCTGAATGCAGCGTATCCCCTGCGCGCCTACCCCACGCTGCTCTACATAGACAGCCGCGGCGAGCTGCTTGCCCTGTCCGAAGGCTACAAAGATGCGGCAGCGCTGGTGCGGCAGGCGCAGGAGGTGGTGCGCAAGGCGCAAAGCCGATAGCGTGCCGCGCAGCAGCGCCTTCGCCGGCTACTTCTTTTCGCGCTTTTTACTTCTCCCGCCAAACATCGAAAAGTGTACGTAGTCGTCCGGATTACTTTTCAGGTCGGTCAGCAGCGCGTTGAGGCTGACCACCGTGCGGTTGAGGTTTACGTAGAGCGAATCGTTCTGCACGGCGCTCAGCAGCGTTCCCTGCTCGGTGTAGCGGTTGAGCGTTGCCGTGAGCGCCTGGGCGTTGGCAAAGGTGGCGTCGGCATGGCCGATGAGCGACGTCACTGCGGCGTTGCTGTTCCTCAGGTTGCCCGACACGGCGTTGAGGTTGCCCGATGTTTCGCGCAGGTCGCCCAGCAGCGCGTTGATGTTTTTGTGGTTTTCGGTCGCCATCCTGCTCAGCTCGGCTGCGGCGTTGTTGAGGTTGCCCGACAGCGAGGCAATGTCGGCGAGCGAGGTGGCCACGCGCGCCTGGTTTTGTGCGCTCAGCATGGCCTGCATGGCGGCCGCGATGCTGTTTAGCTGCGCCAGCAGGCTGTCGGCTTTGCCCGCAATGCCGCCCGCCATGCCCATGATGTCGCCGGCGGCGAGGCCGGCCCGGAGGGTATCGCCGGCCCGGTGAAAGGCGCTGCTGCCGGACACCTCCAGCGCAATGCTCTTCTTGTCGAGTATTCCCCCGCTGCTCACCACCGCAGCCGTTCCCAGCGGCAGCTTGTGCTGAGAGCCGATTTGCAGGGTTACCACCACGCTGCCCTTCCCGTTCAGCTCCACCGCGCTCACGCTCCCCACCGCCACCCCGCTTATCGACACGGGCGACTTGCGCTGCAGGCCGCTGGCGTTGCCGTACACAACGTAGTAGGTGGTCGTTCTTTTGAGCCGCTCGTTTTTGTTCAGAAAGTTGATACCCCAGTACAGCACAATGAGCATGCCAAATGCGAATGCGCCTATCTTGGCCTCTTTTGATATTTTCATGGCTATAAAAAAAGTTACATGTTAAGCAAGCGAAAGCCTTGTCTGCTACTCGACTTTACCGTTTTTCAATTTTACAATAAAGGCGTCGCGAAATTTTTTTTTTGTGTCTTTCAGCAGCGGCATCAGCTCGTTTGCGCTTCCGGCGCTGCCAATGTAGTAGCGATACGAGTCGTTGTGCCGGTAGCTGCTTACGTTCTTCAGGCCTTTAAATTCCGGCGCGGTAGTTTTCAATCGTTTTGATGTTGATAAAATTTGTACGTGGTAGGTAGCTTGGTGTCTCTGGGGGGCTCTTTGGGGCGATTTTTGGGGCGATTTGTCAGGCCTGGTGGCGCTCTCGAGGTTGTAGCCCGCGCTCCTGGAGAGGTTGCTCAGGGATGCCTGCTGCACGGCAAACTTGCCCTTTTCCAGGTGGGCCTTGTACTTGCTCAGGGCGCGAAGAATGGATTCGGCGATTTCGGTTTGCCCCCTCTCGGAGGCAATATATTTTTCCTCTTCGGCGTTGGAGATAAAGCCTATTTCGATGAGCACGCTGGGCATGGTTGTTTTCCACAGCACCAGAAACGGCCCCTGCTTTACGCCCCGGCTTTTGCGCTTGGCGTGCCGGGCAAATTCCTCCTCGACGTAGGCGGCAAAAATAAGGCTCTGCTCCATGTTCGTATTTTGCATAAACGAAAACATGATGAACGATTCGGGCGAGTTGGGGTTGTAGCCCTCGTACTTGGTTTCGTAGTTATCCTCGTAGATAATTTCCGCATTTTCGTACAGCGCCACGCCCATATTTTTGTCTGTTTTGTCCAGACCCATCACGTAGGTTTCCGTGCCGTAGGGCATTCTTTTGGGGTTGCTGTTGGCGTGGATGGAGATGAACAGGTCGGCGCCAACTCGGTTGGCCATCGTGCCGCGATCCTCGAGCGATATGATGGTATCCGTAGTGCGCGTGTACACCAGCTCTACGTCGGGGTGGTATTTGGCCACGAGCATGCCCAGCTTTTTGGAAACCTTAAGCACAATGTCCTTTTCGAGCGAAAATGTGCCGCGTGCGCCAAGGCTCGGCCCACCATGACCGGGATCTATAACCACCACCATTTCTTTCTTATTCGCCGGCTTGCTCCCGGAAACCTCCCCGCGGACGGAACCCGCAAGCAAAAGCAGCACCAGCGCAAAACACGGTAAGGATAGGGTTTGATTTATAGCGACAAAAGCAAACTTACGCTGCATTTTCGGTGAATATCATTTTTTTTGAGTAACTTTACAGCTTATTTTGGTGTCACAAAAGTAGCAAACATAATTTTAGATACAAATATTTGTTCACCAACCTTAACAGACATCTTATCTTTTTTGTGCTTATGCTTACGTGCTTAGCATGTAGGGTGCAGGTTCCGCTTGCCGACAGCCGGCAGGCGCTACCGCCTCTACGCGATAGCGCAGGCGCGGCGCTGCCCGACAGCGCTACGCCTGCGCTGCCCGACAGCGGAGCACCTGCGCTACCCGGCAGCGACGCATCCGCGCTGCCCGATAGCGGAGCACCCGCGCTGCCCGACAGCGCCGCACCTGCGCTGCCCGACAGCGCCGCACCCGCCCTCCCCGACAGCGGCCTGGCGCGGGCCTCACTACTCCTGCCGGATTCGCTGGCAACGCCCGACTCTGCGCTTGTAGACACCACCATATCCGAAAACGCCATTACCGACCCGGTGGACTACACCGCCGAGGATTCCACCATCAACCTGCTGGGTGCAGAAAAGCGGGTGATACTTTACGGTAACGCCAAGGTAACGTATCAGGACATGGAGATAACCGGCGATTACATCAACTTTGACCTCGACAACAAGGTCGCCTTTAGCCGCGGCACCTACGATACCGCCACCCACACCGTGAAGGGAAAGCCGATATTCAAGCAGGGTAGCGAAACGTTTGAGATGGACTCCATGTACTTTAACTTCTCCACCAAAAAGGCAAAGATATACGCCGTTATCACGCAGCAAAGCGACGGATTCCTGCACGGAGAGGAGATTAAGCGCATGCCCGACAACGTGATTTACGTGGCGCGCGGCAAATTTACGGCCTGCGACGCCGAGCACCCACACTACTACTTTGCGCTGAGCAAGGCAAAGGTGATTCCCGACGACAAAACGATAGCCGGCCCCGCCTACTTTGTCCTGGAGGACGTCCCTACGCCCCTCTTCATCCCATTCTTCATCACCCCAAAAACCGCAAGCCGCGCATCGGGGGTCATCATCCCCTCCTACGGCGAGGAAACAAACCGCGGCTTCTACTTCCGCGAGGGAGGATACTACTTTGTCATCAACGACTACGTCGACGTTACGGTTACCGGCGACATCTTTACGCTCGGCTCGTGGCGCGCCAGCTCGCGCTCCGCCTACCTGTGGAAGTACCACTTTAGCGGAGGATTCAACGTCAACTACGCCTTCAACGTGGTGGGCGAGCAGGGAAGCCCGGACTACAACCCAAACACCGCCTTTTCGCTACAGTGGAACCACTCGCAAGACCCCAAGTTCAGCCCCAACAAAACGTTTTCGGCAAGCGTAAACTTCACCAGCTCCAGCTACAGGCGCTACAACGAAACCTCGCTCAACGAATCGCTCACCAACACCACCCAGTCCAGCATCTCCTACTCGCAGGTGTGGCCCGGCACACCCTTCAGCATGAGCTTGGCCGCAACGCACTCGCACAACACGCGCGACAGCATCATTACCCTGGGGCTGCCCACCCTCACCTTCAACATGGCCCGCATCACCCCCTTCAAGCGAAAGGAGCGCGTGGGGCCGGTAAGGTGGTACGAAAATATAGGCATCCCCCTTTCGCTCAACATGCAAAACACCCTCTCCGCCAAGGAAACCGAATTTGGCGATATGGATAACCTGCTCAAGCGCCGCATGAGGAACGGCGCGCGCTACAACACCTCGCTTTCGGTGCCCTTTACGGTGGCCAAATTCATCAACCTCACACCCTCCATCTCCTACAACGGCCGCGCCTACCTTAGCCACATCAGCCAAACGTGGGTGGATACCGCCGGGCGGGCAGGCTACGTTCGCCGCGACACCGTGTACGGCTTTTCGCACGACTACGATTTCTCCACCTCCGCATCGGCCTCCACCAGAATATTCGGCATGTTTACGCTGGGCAAATGGTCGCCGGTGCAGGCCGTGAGGCACGTCATTTCGCCGAGCGTATCCATCGGCTGGCGGCCCGACTTTAGCGACCCGATGTGGGGCATTTACCACACCGTGAAGGTAGACTCCACCGGGCGAACGCAGCGCTACTCCCAGCACCAAAACGGCATATACGGCACGGCCGGTTCGGGAAAAAACGCCTCGCTCAGCTTCGGCCTGGGCAATACGCTCGAAATGAAGGTGCGCTCCAAGAGCGATACCTCCGGCACCGGCTCAAAAAAGGTAAAGCTGCTGGAGGCGCTCAACTTTTCGGCCTCCTACAACCTCCTTGCCGACTCCATGCAGCTCTCCAACATTGCCTTTTCGGGGCGGACAACCCTGCTCGGCGCGCTTGGCATCAGCTTCAACGGCGTGCTAAACCCATACGCGCTCAACAGCGCCGGACGGCAAACCAAGTACTGGCACTACACGCGAACCGGAAAGCCGGTGCGCCTCACCAGCTTTGGATTTTCGTTTGGCTACTCCTTCAACCGCAGCGAAAAGGTGACCAACGCCCTCCCGCACCCCGTTGTCTCCGACCTCGACCCCATGGGCGAATACGACGGAATGCAGGTCTCCTACGTGGACTTCACCCTCCCCTGGTCGCTCAGCTTCAGCTACGCATTTTCGTACAGCAAGCCCGCCTTTGTCCCCACCATGGTGCAAACGCTCAACTTCAACGGCAGCTTCAGCCTAACCCCCAAGTGGGCCTTTACCTTTCAGTCGGGGTACGACTTAGACAGGCGCAAAATTGCCCCCACTTCGGTTAGCCTAAACCGCGACCTGCACTGCTGGATGTTCAGCTTTTCCTGGGTACCCATCGGCTCCTGGAAGAGCTGGAACTTTACCATCAACGCAAAATCATCCATGCTCAGAGACCTCAAGTACGACCGCCGGCAAAGCCGTTTCGACCAGCAACCCATAGAATAGCGTAGGGGCGGGGTTTGCCCGCACAATTGCTCTGAACCCGGATTTTTTTGAAATTGTGGGAGGGGGAAAAACCTAATTTACTCACTCGTGCTTATTTTTGGTGTTCGTGAGCTCACTACGCTCGGTTACACCTAATTTTTCTAACAAAACAACCTCAGCAACAACGAGTTAATAAACAATCATCCAACCTCGTTACCACATTTTCCGTTTGCTCGTCTCCCAATTTTCGACATCCGGCCGCAAATATTCGTTAATAATAAGATAATAAGGTTGTTACACGTTGTTGCGCGCTCGGCTACTGAGGTTGTTTTGTTAGAAAAATTAGGTGGAAATGAGGTGCTCGGCGCAGCCAATCTCCCACCACTTCTCCCATACGCCGAGCTCCGTTGTTCTGTAAAATAGCGCTAAAATACAATTTGCAATTTGGCTGAAAATGAGATACATGGAGAATTTCGTCATTGGTAGCGCCGTGCGTCGCACCATGCGCCATCAATCATAGTAATAACAATCACAGCTCAGACAGCGATATCCGTACCATGAGTGACGTAAATCAACCCCAACGAAGTTGCCTCAAAAAAACAACCCTCAGATTTCTCTGAGGGTGTTGCCTGTGAGCTACGAATTGTCCACAAATTACAAATAAGAAACTCGGCGTAAGCAATATCCCTAATTCGGTAATGTCATAAATTGTACGAGACAGTAGTTATTATACTGATTATAAATTATTTACATTAATAAGGTTAATGAGGTTGTTATTTCTACTATATCTCCCTGCTACTGAGGTTGTTTTGTTATTAAAATTAGGTGTAAATTAGGTTTTTCGCTCCCTACAATTTATGACACTACC
>JAIROF010000036.1 GCA_031257655.1 Prevotellaceae bacterium
ATTTGGCGATAACATCCGAAAAACAATGCCGAATTTGGTGAGTATATCCGAAAAATAATGCCGAATTTGGTGAGTATATCCGAAAAACAATGCCGATTGCGGTGAGTATATCCGAAAAATAATATGGAATTTGGTGAGTATATCCGAAAAAATCATCCAAATTTTTCGGATATTGATTTTTTTTATGTACCTTTGCGCATGATTTTGAAGGTAATAAAGCGAATTATAATGAGCGTATGAAAATTGTAAGTTTAATCTATTAAAAATCAAGGCTATGATACAAAGAAAGCTGTCCCAGGCCATAGAACGCGATTTCTTTAAGCAGAAAATTATAGTGGTATTGGGGCCCCGACAGGTAGGAAAAACAACTTTGCTAGAACAAATCGTAGGGAATAGCGATGGCGTGTTGATGTTCAACTGCGACAACCTTGACGAACGGACGGCGTTGGAAAATAAAAACACCACAGAGCTCCGCCACCTGTTTGGAGACCACAAGATTGTGCTGATTGATGAAGCGCAACGGGTCAAAAATATTGGCCTAACCTTAAAAATAGCGGCCGATACTATCCCCGATGTGCAGGTTATTGCCACGGGATCTTCGTCGCTCGACATAGGACACGAAATCAACGAGCCGGCCACCGGAAGGCTGAGAGAATATAAGCTCTTTCCGTTCAGCTGGCAAGAATTAGCAACCTCATCGTCGGCGCAAGCCGAGCACCGCCTGCTGGAGTACCGCATGGTTTACGGTATGTACCCCGAAGTCGTTACCAACTCCAATGAGGCAAAAATAATTCTAAAAACGCTTACCAACAGCTATTTGTATAAAGATTTGCTGTCCTACAAAGGAATCAGAAAACCCGACGTGCTGCAAAAGTTAGTGCAAGCTCTCGCTTTACAGCTGGGAAGCGAGGTGTCATACAATGAGCTGAGCCGGCTGGTGGGGCTGGACAAAGAAACCGTGGAAAATTACGTTGATATGCTCGAAAAATGCTTCATCGTATTCCGCTTGGGCTCTTTGAGCCGCAACCTGCGGAAGGAAATACGCAAAGGGAAAAAAATATATTTTTACGACAATGGTATACGCAACGCGATACTGTCGAACTTTGCCCCTTTGTCGCTACGGCAGGATGTGGGGGCATTGTGGGAAAATTTCATGGTGAGCGAACGCTTAAAGTACAACGCTTACCATGGACACTATCCCCTAAGCTATTTTTGGCGCACCTTAGACCAGCAAGAGGTGGATTTGATCGAAGAAGAAGATGGACAGATAAAGGCCTACGAATTTAAATGGAACGCCCATTTAAAAAAAATCAAACAGCCGACATCATTTATCGAAAGCTATCCTCAATCGCAGTGGCAGGTAATTAATCCCGAAAACTACCGCAGCTTTATAGAGCATAGCGAGTAAATCACAACACGGCGCTTCCTCCTATGGCAATGCGGCTACGCTGTGAGCCGGCTGACAGCAAGCGCATTGCAAATTCGGCGCAAAAGCTTTTCCTGTAAAAGCTTTTGCGCTACAGGGCGCCTTTAAAAACCCAAAACACCAAGGCTTGCAGCTGAAGCAAAAGCGGAGTTTACGGAAGTAAATGAGCGCAGTAAATGAGCACTTCGCCGATGGAGCACAACGCGGAGTTTTGGGTTTTTAGAGGTTCCCTATAATTTATAACGCTCTACCCCACCCCATAGCGCAGCGGAGCTCTCTTAAAATTGTGGAGATATTTATGGACAGGTAAGAAAAATTTGTTTGCGCTGTTCGCAAGAATAATGGATTTTTGCTATCTTTGGCGCTTCTTAATCAATGATAAAATAAGCGATGAATCAAGAAGAACTTTTTAAAAAGCTGATAGCGCACGCCAAGGAGTATGGCTACATTTTTCCTTCGAGCGAAATATACGATGGCCTCAGCGCCGTGTACGACTACGGTCAGCATGGCTCGGAGCTGAAGAATAACATCAAGCGGTACTGGTGGGAGGCCATGGTGCGCCTCAACGAAAACATTGTGGGCATCGACGCCGCCATTTTCATGCACCCCCGCACGTGGGAGGCGTCCGGGCATGTGGGGGCGTTCAACGACCCGCTCATTGATAATAAGGATTCCAAAAAGCGCTACCGCGCCGACGTGCTGCTCGAAGAGCACATCGCCAAGCTGGAGGAAAAGGCGGAGAAAGAGGTGGAGAAAAGCCGAAAAAAATTCGGCGACGCTTTCGACGAAGCCCAATTTCGCGCCACCAACCCCAACGTTCGGCGCAACGCCGCTAAGGCCGACGAAGTGCGCAGGCGCATGGTTGAGGCGCTCACCCAAAATGACCTCGAAAGCTTGCGCCGGCTTATCGTAGAGTGCGAAATCGTTTGCCCCGTATCCGGCACGCGCAGCTGGACGGAGGTGCGGCAGTTCAACCTGATGTTTGAAACAAAAATCGGGTCGGTGAGCGACGAATCTTCCGCCATCTACCTCCGCCCCGAAACGGCGCAGGGCATCTTTGTAAACTTCCTGAACGTACAAAAAACGGGGCGCATGAAAATTCCGTTTGGCATTGCGCAAATAGGCAAGGCGTTTCGCAACGAAATCGTGGCGCGGCAGTTTATTTTCCGGATGCGCGAGTTTGAGCAGATGGAGATGCAATTTTTTGTTCGCCCGGGCGAGGAGATGAAGTGGTACGCATACTGGAAGTCCGCCCGCCTCAAGTGGCATCAGGCGCTGGGCATGGGCAACGACCGCTACCGCTACCACGACCACGACAAGCTGGCGCACTACGCCAACGCCGCGTGCGACATCGAGTTCCACTTCCCCTTTGGGTTCAAAGAGCTGGAGGGTATTCATTCGCGCACAGATTTTGACTTGGGCAACCACCAAAAATTTTCCGGCCGCAAGCTCCAATACTTCGACCCCGAAACCAGCGAAAGCTACGTGCCGTACGTTGTAGAAACATCGGTAGGCGTTGACCGCGTGGTGCTGTCGGTGCTGGCCAACTCGTACTGCGAAGAGAAGGTTCAGAAAGATGGCGAGGAAGGCGGAGAGCGGGTGGTGCTGCGCATTCCGGCGCCCATCGCTCCGGTGAAGCTGGCCGTGCTGCCGCTCGTTAAAAAGGATGGATTACCCGAAAAAGCCCGCGAAATATTGACCCGCCTAAAGTACGATTTCAGCTGCCAGTACGACGAAAAAGACTCCATCGGCAAGCGCTACCGCCGTCAGGACGCCATCGGCACGCCGTTTTGCATAACGGTTGACCACCGGTCGCTCGAAGATAATACGGTCACCATCCGCTACCGCGACAGCATGGAGCAGGAGCGCGTGGCGATTGGCGCTTTGCACGGCATTATGGATGAAAAAGTAAGCCTGCGCTCGCTGCTTGGCAAGCTGTGACGCCAAAGCCCTTATCCTCACTTTGGCATACCTTGAATCAAATAAAAATAAACGTCAACTAATTATGAAAAAAACGAAAACCCTGAGCAGAAAAAAATGGTGGCATCTCTTATTGCCGATAGTTTTTTTTATCGCCATTTCGGCGGTTTACTTTAGCCCTGTGCTCAAGGGCAAAGTCATCCGGCAAGGTGATATGACTAAGTTTGAGGGGATGTCGCAAGAGCTGAGAAAATTCTACGACGAAACCGGAGAAACCTCTTGCTGGACAGGCGCCATGTTTAGCGGAATGCCGGCTTACCACGCCGGCATGTTCGGCATAGGGCCAAGCAGCTACGTCAACTACTTAGCAAAGCCATTCTTGGCATTCGATTACCTTTCCATGTCCATTATCGTGGTAGCCCTCATTGCCTTTTACCTGCTGATGCTGTCGCTCGGCATGAATAGCTGGCTCGCCACAGCAGGCGCTATCGTCTTTGCATTTTCATCATACAACTTTATTATTATCGAGGCCGGGCATGTTACGAAGGCATACGCCATAGCCTACATACCGCTGGTCGTAGCCGGCGTGCTCTTGGCCTATCGCGGCAAAATTGTGCTGGGCGCTGCGGTTACGGCGGTGGCGCTATCGCTGCAGGTGGGCAGCAACCACTACCAAATTACCTACTACCTCATCTTCATTGTACTCGGGCTGGCGCTGTGCCACTTTTTCTACATGCTCAAGCAAAAGCTGCTTAAGCAGTTCCTTACGGCCTCCGGCGCGCTGATGCTGGCGGCGGTATGCGCCATGGCAGCCAACTCCGTTGGCATCTACATCAACTACGAAATGGGGCAGGAGAGCATTCGCGGAAAATCGGAGCTGACGCCGCTGGGGGGAGACGCCGAGCAGCCCAAAAGCTCGGGGCTTGATAAGGATTACGCGTTTGCGTGGAGCTACGGCAAGGCCGAAACATTTTCGCTGCTCATCCCGGATATCCACGGCGGCGCATCCGGCGGAGAGCTGGACGCCTCGTCCGAAGTATATAAAGCGTACAAGGCAAGAGGCGCTCAGCTGGGAAAATCTATTCAATCGTACACCTACTGGGGCGAGCAGCCGTTCACCTCGGGGCCGGTTTACCTCGGCGCAATAGCCTGCTTTTTGTTTGTGCTTGGCCTGTTTACCCATAAGCACCCCATTAAGTGGTGGCTGCTGGGGTTAACAATACTCTCCATCCTGCTATCGTGGGGAAAAAATCTGGCGTGGTTCAACGATTTGCTGTTCTACCACCTGCCCTACTACAACAAATTCCGCACCCCCTCCATGGCGCTGGTGATAGCCCAATTTACCGTGCCGCTGCTGGCGCTGCTGGCGCTAAAAGATTTGCTCGACAAAAAAATCCCCATGGCCAGCTTTAACAAAGGATTTAAGTATGCGCTGGGCATCACGGGCGGCATTTGCCTTATCTTCGCCCTTGCACCTGGCATGTTCTTTGACTTCCGCTCATCATCCGATGCTGCGCACAACATGCCGGATTGGTACTACGCAGCGCTGCTCAGCGACAGGGCAAGCCTGCTCCGCTCCGACGCCTTGCGTTCGCTGGTGTTCATCGTGCTTGCGGCGGGAGCCCTTTACCTTTTCATGAAGGGCACGCTGAAATCCGGCGCGTACGCTGCTGCGGCCATTGCCGCGCTCATGCTGGCAGACCTCTGGCAGGTAGATAAGCGCTACCTCAACGACGACAACTTTGTACAGCCCAAAACCCAAAAGCAGCCGTTTGCCAAGACCAAAGCAGACGAGCTGATCCTGCAAGATACCAGCCAATCGTACAGGGTGCTGACGCTAAACAATCCGTTCAACGACTCCTTTGTTTCGTACTACCACAAGTCCATTGGCGGGTACAACGCCGCCAAGCTGCGCCGCTATCAGGAGCTGATAGAGCGCAGAATTACGCCCGAAATACACCTGTTCACCTCGCAGGCAGCCAGCGCGCGCAGCGCCGACGAAATGGAGGCGCTCATGAGCAACCTCCCCACGCTCAACATGCTCAACATGCGCTACCTCATTCACAACAAAGATGCAGCGCCAATGCGCAACAGCGCGGCATACGGCAATGCGTGGTTTGTAGAAAATTTCAGCGTTGTAGAAAATGCCGACGCCGAAATGGCGCTGCTGAGCGAGGTTGATTTGCAAAAGACAGCCATTGTCGACAAGCGCTTTGAGCAGCATTTGGCGGCATACCAAAACCCGCCGGCCGATGAAAACGCAGCCATCAGGATGACGAAGTACAAGCCCAACGCCGTCACCTACGCATCGCGCTCCGACGCCGACAGGGTGGCGGTATTTTCGGAAGTGTACTACGCCAACGGGTGGAAAGCCTACGTCGATGGTCGGCCTGCGCCGCACTTTCGCGCCAACTGGATACTGCGCGGCATGGTAGTGCCGGCAGGCGAGCACACGGTAGAGTTTAAATTTTACCCCGAAGGATACTACAACGCCATAAAAACATCCCGAATATCATCGGCGGCATTGCTCATAGCGCTTGCAGGCGGCGTTGCCCTTGCGCTGCGCAGGAAAAAAGCAGCCTTAAATTTGTCGGCCAAGTAGCCTTGCTGCGTAAAAGCGCAAGGCAAACCACACGTGGCAAAAAACGGTGGGCAGCAGCCCATAGTAGTACGACATGATGCGAAAGCGTTCCTTGAGGGACGCTTTTCGTTTTTGTGACGACAGCCCTTCGGTAAGAAAATCGGACAGGATGAGGTGCGCGTTGTGCACATACGCTGCCTGCTTGAGGCAACGTATGCACCAGTCAAAATCGGCAACAAGCGGGTAGCGCAGGTTGTAGGCCGGGGCAAGGCTGCGCTTCGCAATAAACGACTGGTGGCACACCATCATCCCCATGCTAAAGCTTCGCCATGTGAGCATCTTCGGGGCTTTCAGCCGCCGGGGGGCAACGAATTGCTCATCCATATCCACCAAGCTGGTTTCACCGTAAATAATATCGGGTAAATTCGTTGCAGGCGGTATGCCGCGCACAACCTCCTCAACGGTAGCTTTGCTGTGCAGCGTATCGCCGGCGTTCAGAAACCACACGTAATCGCCCGTTGCCAGGCGCAAACCCTTGTTCATGGCGTCATACAACCCCCGGTCAGGCTCGCTAATCCGGCAGGAAATGCCGTCGGCGTACTGCTCAATGATTTCTTTCGTTTTATCCGAAGAGTTTCCATCCACAACAATGTATTCAACCTGCGAGTACGTTTGGCTTAACACGCTTCGAATCGTACGCTCCAGCACCTTTTCGGCGTTGTAGGTAACCGTGATAATTGAAAAAAGCATAACCTTGATAGCTTTGTCAGAGTGAAGAATTGCCTAAAAACCATTTCCATGCCGGCACGATGTCAACATGTTTTTTGCCGTGCTTTTCGGTCAGCTCCGCGTCTTTTGTAACGATAGCTCCGCGCGGCAGCTTGTAGCGCTCAAGGGCTTCCAAGAGTCCGCCTATTTCACGCTGCCGGTTTTCGGGCGTAAGCTGCTCGCACACTTGAACGGCCTGCACAATAGAAGCCCCTTTGCGCAGGATAAAATCGCATTCACGCTTATCCCTATGAAAGTATAGCTCACTTTCGCTATTTCGTCGCTTGAGCTCTATAAACACGGCATTTTCGAGGAGCCTGCCGCTATCTCCCGAAAAGGAAAAAGCAACGAGGTTGCGCAATCCGTTGTCTATGGCGTATAATTTTTTGTTAGACACATGCTGTTTTTTGAGCGAAAAATCATACTTGGAAAGCATATAAAGCAGGTACGCCTCCTCCATGTTGGAGAGATAATCCTTCACCGTAGTGCTACTCTTGAGCTGTAGCGTTTTAGCCAGATTCTCGTAGCTAAATTCTTTCCCTACATTAGTCATGGCATAGTTTGCCAGCTCACGGAACGCTTTTTTTTCACGTATGGCAAAGCGAAATAAAACATCCTTATAGAGGATATTATCGTAAAGCATGGTCAAAAAGCTGCGCTCTTTTGTTTTGCAGTAGTAGGGGAATCCGCCATGCAGCAGGTATGCGTCGAAGGCGTGCAGTATTTTTGCCTGCTTCGTAGTGGTGGTTATATTTTTGGTAGATATTTTGCGCAGCTGCAAATATTCACAGAATGAAAAAGGGTAAAGCTCTATTTGCCGATACCTTCCGGTAAGATGGGTTCCCAGCTCGCTGCTCAACAGCTTGGAGTTGGAGCCTGTAACAAAAACCTTATAGCCTTCGTCGTGAACACGCCGGACAAAACGTTCCCACTGCGGCACGTTTTGCACTTCGTCCAAGTAGATGGTTTTAAAGTCGCCCAGCTTTAGCCATAGCAGCATGAGCACCGAAAAATCGCTCACATCAAAGCTGATGAGGCGCTCATCGTCAAAGTTGAGGTAGCAAAAGTTTTTATCTTTTGCCGCAAACTGCCTGAGCAAGGTCGATTTCCCAGAGCGCCGGATGCCGGTAATTACCACAATCAGCTCCGTTTTGAGGCAGGCCTCATAATCAATTTCACGCGGAACGCTTAAGTCTTGCCTCCTGAAACGTGCAGATTGCTCATTCACTACTATTTCTAACGTCGATAAGTTGACCATACGTATTATTGTTATTATTATTTACGTATTACTACTACCAATAATATTCTGCAAATATACATATTAATACCGCAAATAAAAAATAATTATTGATATTTATAATAGGAATATTTGTATTATATCAGCATTACTAATATGGATAATTATTATTTATCCACATTACCAATAGGAATATTTTCTATTTATCTGGATTATTAATATGGATAATTTCTATTTATTCATATTACTAATGTGGATAATTTTCATTTACTCGCATTATTAATATAGATAATTCGGCTAATTCCTTTTTTGAGGTGCTATGAAAAGATCTGCGCCGAACTCCGCTTCGGTTTCTCACTGCATTACCAATGACAGAAAGTCTCGCTCCGTCATTGGTAGCAAAGCGGAGGAACCGGAGCAAAGCGGAGCCAATCCCCCACCATACTACCGTCTCGTGTGGGAGAAGTGATAGGAGATTGGCTATACAAACTTTTCATAGCACCTCAAAAAAAGAATTAGCCAAAAATATCTATTTATTCGCATTGGTAATATGGATAATCTATATTTATCCGTATTAGTAATACGGATAATTTATATTTATCCGTATTAGTAATGTGCTAATCTGTATTTATTCATATTAGCAATATGAATAATATCTATTTATCAGCATTAGCAATGTGGATAATTCCAATTTATTTGTATTATAAATATTGATAATTTCCATTTATCCATTGCTATAATAATGGTATGGTAACGCAAATATTGTCACACTTTGTGCGATATAGCTTTGTGTATTTGCTTATTAGGGATGGATGCCATTATGCAGCTATTAGCGCGACCTAAACGAATATAACCACAGAGCGAAGTGTGAGAAATGAAGCAGAATTGATATATTTACCTCCAGTAGCGGTAGTAGAAAAGCATTAGCACGCCGTATATTTCCAAGCGCCCGACGATCATGGCAACGGTGCATACGATTTTTGCAAAAATGGAAAAACCGCTGTAGTTGCCCAACGAGTATATTTCGCCGTAGCCCGGCCCAACGTTGCTCAGGGCGGTAACGGCTGCCGAAAAGCTCGTCAGCAAGTCCAAACCGGAGAGTAGCAGCAGGAGCGTGACAATAAACGCTATCAGCATGTACAGCACGATGAACAAGGATGCTGCCGACACCACGCCTTCGTCCATAGAAATGCCCCTGAGACGCACGGAAACAATAGCGTTGGGATGTAGCATTCTGCGAATATTCGCCACAAAGGCTTTATAGAATATAAGCACCCTGTCGGCCTTTATGCCGCCCGACGTGGAGCCTGCGCAGCCGCACTGCAGCATGAAGAAAAAGGAAAGTACAATGGCAAAGGATGGCCATAAGGCGTTGCTGCTCGCCGCAAAACCGGTGGTAGTGGCGATGGAGGTCAGCTGAAATGCGGCCTCGCGAAAAGCCTGTAGCCACGAGGTGTAGCCGCCGGAGCTTATCAGGCTGACGGTGGTAAGCAGTATCCCCACCGCAAGCGCGCAGACAAAGTAGCGTACTACCGGAGAGTTGAGCAGCGGCGTAAACTTTTTCATGATAGATACGTACAGCAGCCCGAAGTTAATGCCCGAAATCACCATAAACACTATGAGAATAGCCTCAATGAGCGGGCTGTTGTAGTACATGATGCTGGCGTTTCGGGTGCTGAACCCTCCGGTGGCAACGGTAGAGAACGCATGGTTTACAGCGTCAAACAGGCTCATTCCGGAAACCCAGAGGAGCACCGCAAGCGTTACCGTAAGCCCTACGTACACGTTGAGGATGACGCGCACAATTTTTTGCGTGCTGTAGTTGGCGTCTTCGTGCTTTACCGATGCCTGCGTGCGCGACAAGCGAATTTTGGCGCTGCCTACGGAGGGAAGCACAAGCAGCGTGAACACCACAACGCCAACGCCGCCAATCCATTGGGTTGCCGAGCGCCAAAAGAGCAGGCCATACGGCAGCGTTTCTACCTCCTGAAGTGCGCTTGCGCCGGTGGTGGTGTACCCCGATACGCTCTCAAACCACGCGTTGGAAACCGAAAAAACATCGCCGTACAAAATGTAGGGTAGCATGCCGAACAGGCAGCTGACGCACCACCCCAGCACAACAATCAGGTAGCCTTCGCGCGTGTTGATTTCTATTTCGGGAGGAACAAATATGAACGGAAAGATGCCTACAATAAACGCAGTGACGGCCGACAGCAAAAGCGGCGTAAACGCCGCATCGCGATAAATGAACGAAACACCCGCCGAGAGGCACAGAAAAATGGCGTTGAGCAGGAGTGCAAGCCCAACATAACGGGCAACAACAGCAGGCCTCATGCTCCCTCCGCTTTACCCGACTTTTTAACCTGCGCCACCAGCGCGGTAATGGCGCTGTGGAGCTCTTCCATTTCGTCGCCCGGCTCCACGCTAACCCGGAATGGCGACTTGTACTCCACCGTATTTTCTACGGCTCGCGTTATCCGTATCAGCGGGTTTACAAAGTAGTGCATGATAAAGTAGTTGAACATCACGATGAGCACTACCCCTGCAAATACGGCAATGATGCAGGGCATTACCGTGCGGTAGCGATTTTGCTCTATGGCCGCCGCATTTTTGTTCAGCTCGCGCTGGTTGAGCGCTACGATGCCGGCCAGGCGGTGCATCAGCCGGCGGTGCGCCGGTGCAAAGGTCATAAAGTAGGCGTCCTGACGCTTTGCGCTGTCGCCGAGCAAGAGGAGGCTGCTCACGGCGGCGTGCAGCGGGGAAAACAGATTTTCAATGCCTGCCAACGCTTCAGGATTTCCCTGCATGCATAGCTCCAACTCGTTGGGGTGCTCCAGCAGCTTTGCCGCCAGCGAATCGGACGACGCCAGCGCTGGTATTGCCGTGTCGTTGCCGCTAAACGTGAACTCCTGCGCGGCGTAGCTGACGCGCTGCACCATATTCAGCAGCTCCTGTGAGGCGGCCAGGTTGCTCACGTTGCTGGTAATTATCCCCGACACGGAGGTGCGCATGCGCACCAGCTCGTATATGGAGATAACGCCCGACACGGTGAGCAGCAGCAGCAGCACCATAAACCCAAGGGTTATCTTCCCCTTAATACCTAACTTTTTCATTTTTCATGCTGTGGCAATCACCTGATTTCAGCTTGCAGCGGTGGCGCTCGCGAGGAGGCTTACGGTCACGTTGTCCTTTGCCTCGTTCAGGGTTACGGCTATGGTACGCTTTTCTTTGCCGGTACCGCTGCCGCTGCTGATAATGGCTTCGGAGATATTATCTTCGAGGTAGCGCTGAATGGCGCGCTTAAGCGGACGCGCGCCAAACTCCATGTCGTACCCTTTTTCGGCAATAAAGTCTTTGGCGTCCTGCGAAATTTCGACGGCACAGCTCATTTTGCCGAGCCTGCCCACCAAATCCGTCAGCTCGATGTCGATAATTTTGCCAATGTCCCCCTTGCTTAGCGCGTTGAAGGTGATGACTTCGTCCACCCGGTTGATGAACTCCGGCGTGAAGGTGCGCTTGAGCGCCTTCTGGATGATGCCTTTCGCCTTTTCGTTAATGTCGGCAGCGCTCTGCCCGGTTGCAAAGCCAATTCCTTTGCCGAAGTCTTTCACTTCTCTTGAGCCGATGTTGGAGGTAATGATGATGATGGTGTTTTTGAAATCGACCTTGCGCCCGAGGCTGTCGGTGAGGTGGCCTTCGTCGAGCATCTGCAGGAGGAGGTTGAAGACGTCGGGGTGCGCCTTTTCTATTTCGTCCAGCAGCACTACCGAGTAGGGTTTTCGGCGCACCTTTTCGGTCAGCAGGCCGCCCTCTTCGTAGCCTACGTATCCGGGAGGGGCGCCCACTAAGCGGCTCACCGAAAATTTTTCCATGTACTCGCTCATGTCGATGCGGATGAGGTTGTCGGTTGTGTCGAAGAGGTATTTTGCGAGCACTTTTGCCAGCAAGGTTTTCCCTACGCCTGTGGGGCCTAAAAAGATGAACGATCCGATGGGCTTGCTGGGGTCTTTGATTCCTGCCCGATTGCGCTGAATGGCTTTTACGACTTTTTCAACGGCTTCATCCTGCCCAATCACGCTTCCCTTTATCGCTTCGCCCATTTTGAGGAGCTTTTCGCCTTCGGCTTGCGCCACGCGCTGCACGGGAACGTTTGTCATCATGGCCACCACTTCTGCCACTTTGTCTTCGTCCACCACTTCGCGGTTTTCGGTAAGGTTGTTTTGCCAGCGGTGCTGCGCGTCGGCCAGAAGCTCCTGCAGGCGTCGCTCTTCGTCGCGGCGGGCCGCTGCGAGCTCAAACTTCTGGTTTTCTACGGCGGCTTTCTTTTCTTTTATGATGGCCTCCAGCTTTTTTTCCAGCTCTGTGATTTCGGTCGGCACGGAGATGTTGGAGAGGTGCACGCGCGATCCGGCTTCGTCGAGGGCGTCTACGGCCTTGTCGGGCAGGTAGCGCTCCGAGATGTATCGCTGGGTGAGCAGCACGCAGGCGCGAATAGCGTCGGGCGTATAGGTAACGTTGTGGTGGTCTTCGTATCGCTCCTTAATGTTGTTGAGGATTTCGATGGTTTCTGCAACGGTGGTAGGCTCTACCATGATGCGCTGAAAGCGTCGCTCCAGGGCGCCGTCTTTTTCGATATATTCGCGGTATTCGTTGAGGGTGGTAGCCCCTACGCACTGTATTTCGCCGCGCGCCAGCGCAGGCTTTAGCATGTTTGCGGCGTCGAGGGCGCCCGAAGCGCCGCCTGCGCCGACGAGCGTGTGGATTTCGTCGATGAACAGGATGATGTGGGAATTTTTTTGCAGCTCGTTCAGAATGGCCTTCATTCGCTCCTCAAACTGCCCCCGGTACTTAGTGCCTGCCACTACCGCGCCGACATCCAGCGTCATGACCCGCTTTCCGAAGAGCACGCGCGAGACCTGCCGGTGGGCTATGCGCAGCGCCAGCCCCTCTACGATAGCGCTTTTTCCTACGCCCGGCTCGCCAATGAGGATGGGGTTGTTCTTTTTGCGGCGGCTAAGAATTTGTGCCAGCCGGTCAATTTCTTTTTCGCGCCCTACCACCGGGTCGAGCAGATTTTTTTCGGCGGCCTTGGTCAGGTCTGTGCCGTAGCTGTCGAGCGCGGGGGTGTCGGAGGAGGTTTTGCCGCCTATTTTGTACTGGTGCTGAGAGGAGGCATGATGAGCGGCCGCAGCAGGGGTGTTGACGTACCTCAGGTCGTCGTCGTCGCTTCCGTAGGCGTCGTTGTCGTCATCGTCGTCGTCGTCGTCGTCGTCATCGTCGTCAATGCTGTGGCTGCTTTTTTTGCTGCTACTCCTGTTTTCGCCGCGGGGCTTGCTGCTTTTGTCCGTGAAGGCATTTATCACCCGCTGGTAGCCGATGTGCTGCTTCTGCAGCAGCTGCGTTACGATGCTCGAATCGTCTTTGAGGATAGCCAAAAGCAGGTGAATGGTATCCACTTCGCTCGTTTTTAGCGAAATGGCCTCGAGGTGCTGCATTTTTAGGGCACGCTCTACCGCTTTGTAGAACAAAAGCTTATCAACGTCCTTTACGCTCAGCTCGTCGTGGCTTCTCACCTTTTCTTCAATCGCCTTTTTTAGCTGGTTAAGGTCCACACCAAGCGAGGATAGCACATCCAGCGCCGAGTTGTTGCCATCGCGCAGCATTCCAAGCATGAGGTGCTCTGTGCCGACAGCATGGTTTCCCAGGCGCAGCGCTTCTTCCTTGCTAAAGTTGATGACGTCTCTCAGCTTTTGTGTTGAATTTGTATTCATTTGTTGTTATGTAAGTTAAAGTGGCTAACAGGTGAAAATAAATTGGGGCAGCAGCCACACCGGTTTTTATGGGGTTTTGTGGGGTTGGGGCTTCAAAATTCATGCCTGCGCCAATTTGTCAGATTAACCGAAAATCAGCTTAACCGAAAAATCGGGTAAAGGTATCTAACTTTTAGATATGAAATACCCCTGCGCATGTAGTTTTAGATTATTTAATGGGCGTTGTTGATAAAAAATCGGCACGGAATGTGCGGCGTTCGGGAAGAATATAGTAATTTAGCGAAATTTTTGTAATACTGCAAGATATACATAATTATGGCAGAAATAGAGGGCGAAAAGATTGTTCCGGTCAATATAGAGGAAATAATGAAATCATCGTACATTGACTACTCGATGTCGGTGATAGTTTCGCGCGCGCTACCAGACGTGCGCGACGGGTTGAAGCCGGTGCATCGGCGCGTGCTGTACGGAATGTCGGAGCTGGGGCTATCATCAGGGTCGGCGCATAAGAAATCGGCAAGAATTGTCGGCGAAGTGATGGGTAAGTTCCACCCGCACGGGGACAGCAGCGTGTACTACGCAATGGTGCGGATGGCGCAGTGGTGGAGCCTTCGCTACATGATGGTGGACGGACAGGGAAACTTTGGCTCGCGCGACGGCGACGCGGTGGCCGCCATGCGGTACACCGAAGCCCGGTTGCGCAAAATAGCGGAGGAAATGCTCCTCGACATCGATAAAAACACGGTGGATCTGTCGCCCAACTTCGACGACAGCCTCTCCGAGCCAACGGTACTCCCCTCCAAAATACCCATGCTGCTGGTCAACGGCGCCTCGGGCATTGCCGTGGGCATGGCGACCAACATGCCGCCCCACAACCTGGGCGAAGCCGTGAACGCCATTTGCGCCTACATCGACAACAACGACATCGCTACCGACGAGCTGATGCACCACATCAAAGGCCCCGACTTCCCCACCGGCGGCATCATCTACGGCGTGCAGGGCATCAAAGAAGCGTACGAAACGGGCAAAGGGCGCGTGGTAATTCGGGCAAAAACCGAAATTGAAGTCAGCGACAGCGGGCGCGAAACTATCGTCATCACCGAGCTGCCCTACATGGTAAGCCCGGCCTCGCTGGTGGAAAAAATAGCGCACCTCGCCGAAGAAAAGATTATCGACGGAATATCCTACGTCAACGACGAATCGGACAGGACGAACATCACGCGCGTGGTCATCAAGCTGCGAAAAGAAGCGGTGGCCAACATCGTCCTCAACCACCTGTTCAAGCACACCGACATGCAGTCGAGCTTCTCCATCAACAGCATTGCGCTGGTGGACGGCAGGCCCCTCCTGCTGCCGCTCAAAAAGCAAATAGAGTGCTTTGTAAAGCACCGGCACGAGGTGGTGGTGCGCCGCGCCCAGTTTGACCTCGGCAAAGCCATGGAGCGCCTCCACATCCTCGAAGGGCTGCTCAAGGCGATTGACCACATCGACGAGGTGATAGCCATCATCCGCTCCAGCCAAACGCCCGACGAGGCCATCAACAACCTGACAGCCAGCTTTGAGCTGGACGAGGTGCAGGCGCGCGCCATCGTAGATATGCGCCTGCGCGCCCTTACAGGGCTGGAGCGCGGTAAGCTGCAAGCCGAATTTGACGAGCTGACGAAGCTGGTGGCCGACCTCAACGAATTTTTGGCGAGCAAAGACCTCCAAATGAACCTCATTAAGGAGGAGCTCATCGACATAAAAAAGCGCTTCGACGACGGCCGCAAAACAGAGATAGTGTACACCTCGGAGGAGTTTAACCCGGAAGATTTTTACGCCGACGAAGATGTGGTAATTACCATTTCGCACTTAGGCTACATCAAGCGGACGCCGCTCAACGAGTACCACACGCAAAACCGCGGCGGCGTTGGCGCCAAAGGCGCTTCCGCACGCGACGAAGATTTCATAGAGCATATTTTTTCGGCAACCATGCACAACACCATGCTGTTCTTTACCGAAAAAGGGAAGTGCTACTGGCTTAAGGTGTACGAAATCCCCGAAGGGAACAGAACGAACAAGGGGCGCGCCATACAGAACATCATCAACCTTGAGCGCGACGATAAGGTAAAAGCCTACATCAACGTAAAAACGCTTGAGGATAAAGACTACATCGACAACCACTACATCGTGCTCTGCACCAAGGGTGGCGTCATAAAAAAGACGGTGCTGGAGCAGTACTCCCGCCCGCGCCAGAACGGCGTGATTGCCATCAACGTCAAGGACGGCGACCAGCTGCTCGAGGCCAAGCTCACCAACGGCAGCAACGAAATTATCCTCGCCGCCCGCCACGGAAAGGCGCTGCGCTTCAACGAAAGCAAGGTGCGCTCCATTGGGCGTACAGGCTCCGGAGTGCGCGGCATGCTTATCGGCGAAACCGACGAGGTGGTGGGCATGGTGTGCGTGGCGGACGAAAAAGGAGAGATACTTGTAGTGTCGGAAAATGGCTACGGAAAACGCTCGGAGCTGTCCGCCTACCGCATCACCAACCGCGGCGGTAAAGGCGTGAAAACGCTCGAGATTACCGAAAAAACCGGCAACCTCATCGCCATAAAAGACGTAACGGACGAAAACGATTTGATGATTATCAACAAATCGGGCATTACCATTCGCGTTCCGGTGTCCGAAATTCGGACGTATGGCCGCGTGGCGCAGGGTGTGAAGCTCATTAAGCTGCGCGACGGCGACGCCATTGCTGCCGTTGCCAAGGTCAACAAAAGCGAGGAGGAAGAAGCCGTAGCGGCTGCCGCTGTTCCCTCGGAAACAGAAGCCCAACCTCCGGCAGCGGAGAGCGCAGAAGGTGGCGAAAATTAGCTCGCGGTTTACCATCGTGGCAACCACCTTTTTGCGTTAGCGTTTTTCAGGTGTAAGCAAACTACATATCCATACAACGTGACCGGTAAAAACGTAAAATAAAGCAACCATGCACATAGCCAATCCGACATACGATGTGGTCTTCCGATTCATGATGGAAGACGAGCGGGTAGCCAAATCCTTCATTTCGGCAATCATCGAAGAGGAGGTTGTGGAGCTGGACTTCGCCGCGCAGGAGCATACGGTGCGCATCCCCAAGACGCAAGCTGCGCAGGAGGCGCAAAAGGAAGACTTTTT
>JAIROF010000073.1 GCA_031257655.1 Prevotellaceae bacterium
GAATTAGGAATACTGCTGACGCCGAAGTTCTTATCCATGTAAATCTGTGTAAATCCGCGCAATCTGTGGATAAATTCGCGCAATTCGCGTAAATCTGAATAATCTGTGTAAATCCGCGCAATCTGTGGATAAATTAGCGCAATCCGCGTAAATCTGAATAATCCGTGCAATCTGTGGATAAATTCGCGCAATCCGCATACAAAAGCCGCTGATTTTCACGGCACGAAAATATAAAATGAATAAGCTGCTACTTTTTTTGTTTGGAGTGGCGCTGGCATTGGCGGTTGGCTGCGGCACAGACGCCACCTGCCTGCGCTTTGCTGGGGTGGCGCTGGGCACCACCTACACCGTCGCCTACAGCGGCGCAGACACGCTGCAGGAGGAGGTGGAGCAGCTCATGAAGCGCGTGGAAAAATCGCTCTCCATTTACGATAAGGCATCCATCATCTCCAAGGTGAACCGCAACGAAGACGTGGCGCTGGACGAGTACTTCGTAGAGTGCTTCGAGGTGGCGCAGCAGGTGAGCCGCGAAACCAACGGCGCGTTCGACGCCAGCGCATCGCCGCTGTTTGCCGCGTGGGGATTTGGGGCGGAGCGGCACAGCGCGCCCCCCTCCCAGCAGCAAATCGATAGCCTGAGAGCGCTGTGCGGCATGGACAAGTTTGCCGTTGTCAACAACCGCCTCGTGAAGGCAGACCCCCGCGCCCAGCTCAACGCCAACGCCGTGGCAAAAGGCTACACGGTAGATGTGGTGGCGCGATTCCTCGAAAGCCGGAATGCTACCGCCTACTTGGTCGAAATAGGCGGCGAAATCCGCTGCCGAGGCCTGAAGCCCGACGGCAGCGCATGGACGGTGGGCATTGACATGCCAAAGGAGGGAAACTTTACCCCGGGATCGAGCATGGCGGTTACCATAAAAGTCAGCAATTGCGCCGTAGCCACGTCGGGCAACTACCGCCGCTTCTACGTGATCCGCAACGAAAAAATACCGCACACCATCAACCCCGCCACGGGGCGCCCTGCGCACAACAGCCTGCTTAGCGCAACCGTCGTCGCCGAAAGCTGCGCCGCGGCCGACGCATACGCCACCGCCTTTATGGTGATGGGCGTAGACAGCGCAAAGACCCTGCTGAACAGGCATCCCGAGCTGGAGGCCTTTTTGATATTCGCCGAGCAGCAAGAGATTAGAGCTTACGCTACGCCAAAATTCAAAAGTTGGCTGACTCAAAATAACATTTAACCACCCACTAAAACAACAAAAAAACGATGAAAAAAGTAGCATTATGCGCGGCGGCGCTGATGGCTTCGGCCACCGCATTTACGCAAAACATCCGGCTCCCGGAGCCGCAAAAGAGCGGGGGCAAACCCCTCATGGAGGCCTTGTCGCAGCGCCGGAGCGCCCGTGCGTTCGCCGCCAAAGCGCTCAGCGACCAAACCATCTCAAACCTCCTGTGGGCTGCCTACGGATTCAACCGCAGCAACATGCGCACCGCCCCATCGGCCAACAACAAGCAGGAGTTTGAAATCTACGTGGCGCTCGAAAAAGGGCTGTTCCTCTACAACGCCAAGGACAACGTGCTGGAGCTGGTAAAGCAGGAAGACCTGCGCGCCAAAGCAGGAAAGCAGGACTTTGTGGCCACAGCGCCCCTCAACCTCGTCTACGCTTACAACACCGGCAAAATGGCGGACGAAAAAATGGCCTACGCCGACTGCGGCTTCATCGCGCAAAACGTTTACCTCTACTGCGCCTCAGAAGGCCTGGCAACCGTCATTCGCGGCTTCGTTGACAAGGATGACCTCGCCAAGGCAATAGGCCTGAAGCCCGAATACGCCATAACCCTCTCGCAAACGGTAGGATATCCGGAGAATTGAGAATGGAGAATGGAGAATGGAGAATGGAGAATGGGCTTGCGCCATTGCCGCATGGGTGCGATGCATAGCGCTGTAGAGACGCACGGCGTGCGTCTCGCTGTGCATCGCGCCGTAGCGCCATTTTCGGCGTGCGTCTCGCTGTGCATCGCGCCGTAGCGCCATTTCGTGCTGCTTTGTCGCCGAGACGCTTTTTCCGGCTAATCCTTTTTTTGGGTAGCGTCCATATTGGATCAATACGATTCGCAAACAAGTAAAAATCAGCGTTGTGCCATAAATTGTGTGGGTAAAAAACCTTGGTTGCTCACTCGCGCTTATTTTTGGTGTTCATAAGCTCGCTGCGCTCGGTTACACCTAATTTTCCTGACAAAACAACCTCAGCAGCCGAGAGAATAACAGCCAACAATAACCTCATTATTTACCTTCTATGCTGTTTGTTGCTAATTTTAATAATGCAAATCCGCTAATTCCCAGCAATTTACAAAAGAAAAAAATGCCGTTTTAACATTATTAATCAATAGCTTAGTAGAGCTTGCAAAGGTTGGATAAGCGATAAAAACGCATCATCATGAAAAAAACAGCGATTTCTATTCTTCTAAGTATCTGCGGGCTGCCGGCATTTGCGCAGCTTCAGCAGGTAGACTACCGCTATGCCCCCCAGTGGCACGTGTCCTGCATCGGCCTTCCGGACGACGCCTTTAAAACGCAAATCGGGCCGCTCGGCCAGCTGCTTACGGATTACGGCAAGGGGGATTTTTTCAGCTATGTGGGGGGCTACGGTACGGCCATACAGCTCCTCGCCGACGAAAACATGAAGTTTGCCGGGCAGCGGCTGTACTCCGCGCGCGTCCCCTTAGTCATTACCGAAGCCTCCTGCGCGGGAATGCAGATTACGCAGGAAACCTTTGCCGTAGCGCAGGATTACCTCCGAGATCAAACCCCTACCCACAGGGGAAACCGGGAAGACGTGATCCTGACAACCATCCGCAACCCGACAAATCGCAGGCAAACGTTGAATCCGGTGCTGATCATCAACGCCGGCTACGAGCAGAAGACCATCGTGACCGGACGCACGGCGCTGATCAACAACAAGGCGCAGGTAATCGCCAGCCTGAAGCCGGTACAGGTGCGGCAAAACCTGGTCGATTTCAAGACCCTGATCGCCTTGGAACCGGTAGAGGTCGCTCCGGGCGAAACGAAGCAAATCGTCGCGCTCTACGACAACGGCCGCCCCTCCGCCCTGGCAAACCGGCTGAAAAGCGACGCAGACGCGCTCCGCAGCCGGATCAACGAAATCAAAGCCGAAATGGTAGCCTACTGGGAAACCGGAACGGATATTCCCTACGGCCACATTTCCGTACCCGACCCGGAAATTCAGCGCCTGATCGACGCTTCGCTTCGCGGCATCTGGCAGGCAAGGGAAATCAAAGACGGAAAGAACGCTTTTCAGGTAGGCCCCACCTGCTACCGCGGGCTATGGGTTACCGACGGCGCCTCCCTGCTGGAAACCGCAACGATGTTCGACCGGGGAGCGGCTGCCCGCGAAGGAGTGGAGTATACCCTCTCTTTCCAAAAGGAAAACGGTGCGTTCGGGCTGCTGGATTCGACTTACTGGAAAGAGAACGGCATCGTGCTGTGGACGTGCGTCCGCCACGCCATGCTGATGCAGGACAAAGCCTGGCTGAAATCCGTCTGGCCAAAGCTCCTGAAAACGGCAGCGTTTATCCGTGAGCTGCGCGCAAGGACGCTGACAAACGACATCCCGTTAGACGACGGGCTGATCCCTCCGGGACAGATAGACGGCGGCCTCTGGGGCGCCGCAGACAAGGCCGAATACACAAACGTTTACTGGAACTTGGCCGGCCTGAAGGCCATGATACAGGCAGCAGAGTGGCTGGGCGAAAAGAAGGATGTAAAGGCGCTGCGGGCGGAATACGACGACTTCTTTGCGGCGTTCAAAAAGGCATCCGAGCGCGATATGGCTACCGATTCGTTCGGAAATCGGTACCTTCCGATTCCGATGGACCCGAAACACCGCTCCCTTCCCCAGCGCGCGCAGTGGGCTTTTTGCCAGAGCGTTTACCCGGGACAAATCTTTTCGCAGCACGACCCCGTGGCCACCGGAACGATGAGCATGCTGCACACCACGCTTCAGGAGGGCATGGTGATGGGAACCGGCTGGGCAATCGACGGCATCTGGACGTATTTTGCCGGCTTTTACGGCCATGCCTGCCTGTGGATGGGCGAAAACCGGCGCGCCTGGGAGTCGCTGTACGCCTTTGCCAATCATGCCTCGCCCCTCTATTGCTGGCGCGAGGAGCATTCGCCCCGCGATCTGACGCCCAGCAAATACGTGGGCGACATGCCGCACAACTGGGCAAGCGCGCTCTTTGCCGGCCTCGCCGTCCACCTGCTGGCGTTGGACAGGGGGAGTGAATTGCATTTGCTTGAGGGGATGCCTCCCGAATGGCGGCAGGCGGGCATGAAAACATGCTTGAAAAATATTGCCACCCCGTTTGGAAAGCTATCCTTCACCTTTCAGGTAAATGCGCAGGGCACGGAAGCCGCCTTAACCGTGGATGCATTGTCCGATCCGTCCTGTAAAGGCGTGTATGTCCACCTGGGCAGCTGGGGCACGGCGGACGGCGCAAGCGATTCTTTGCTCAAATTCAGAACTCCTGACTTGGCACAGATTACATTGTCGTAATTTTGGGGTATCAAATAATGTAACGAGTTGATTATTAAAGATAAAATTCAACATTATTGTATTCCCGACATTATTTT
>JAIROF010000174.1 GCA_031257655.1 Prevotellaceae bacterium
GATTGATGGCGCATGGGTGCGACGCATAGCGCTGTAGAGACGCACGGCGTGCGTCTCACTGTGCATTGCGCATAGCGCCATTTTGTCGCGATACGCACGCGATACGCACGCGCGACGCACGCCGTGCGTCTCTACAGCGCCATTTCGTCGCTGAGACGCTTTTGCTGCGTAATAATGAGAACTTAATTTTCATAGCACTCAAAAAAAGAATTTGCCCTCAATGCTCAGTATTCCGCCGGCAGCGCCTCCAGCTGCACGCGGGAGAACACGGGGCCATCCTTGCAGACGTACTTATCGCCCACGTTGCAGCGTCCGCACTTGCCAACGCCGCACTTCATGCGGTTTTCGAGCGTGGTGTAAATGTTTTCGGGCTTAAACCCCAGCTTGTCGAGCACGGGGAAGGTGAACTTAATCATCACGGGCGGTCCGCAGACGATGGCGACGGTGTTTTTGGCCGCCGGCTTCATTTTTTCCAGCACCGCAGGCACGAACCCTACCTCACCCTTCCAATCGGGCGTTTCGCCGCCCGGGTCAACGGTGGTCACCAGCCTCACGTCGGGGCGCTCGTCCCACTCCCGTAGCTCGTGCTTGTACACGAGGTCGGCAACCGTTTTTGCGCCGTACAGGATGCTTACGTCGCCAAAGCTGCCGCGCGTATCTAAGGCGTTCCAGATTACGCAGCGCATGGGCGGCAGCGCAATGCCGCCGGCAACGAACAGCAGGTCCTTTCCTTTCCATTCGCCCAGCGGGAATGTGTTTCCGTAGGGGCCTCTAAAGCCCATTGTTTGCCCCTCCTCCAGCGTTGCCAGCGCAGAGGTTACCTTTCCTGCTTCGCGAAAGGTGCACTCAATGTACCCCTTGCGCGTGGGCGACGAGGCGATGCAAAACGTGCATTCGCCTTCGCCAAAGGCGGAGTACTCGCCAAACTGCCCTGCCCCGAACTCAAAAGACTGGGCGAGCGTTTCGTCGTTGAACTTCAGGCGGAATGTTTTTACGCCCGGCGCTTCCTGCGTAATTTTTTCGATGGTAACGCGGTAGGGGAGGTAAATGTTATCGCTCATGGGGGATGGTATTTTTAAGTCTTCAGCTTTTCGAGTTCGCTCAGGTGCTCTGCCAGGTTCATATCCACGGGGCATGCTCTGGAGCAGCGTCCGCAGCCCGTGCAGCCGCGCGCTGCGAGGCGGCGCGGCATGTAGCAGAACTTGTGCAGCAGGCGTTGCCGCCAGCGCCAGCTTTGCGTTTCGCGCGGGTTGTGCCCCGACGTGTGGAGCGTAAAGAGCGAAAACCCGCACGAATCCCAGCAGCGAATGCGGTCGCCGGCGGCGGCGCCTCTGGCGTTTTCCTGAATGTCGAAGCAGGCGCAGGCGGGGCACACAAACGCGCAGGCGCCGCACCCTATGCAGCGCGCCGACTGCTTTTTCCAGACGTCGCTCTCAAACGCGCCGGCAATTTTGCGCTCCACCTCGTCTACGCTAAACTTAGCCGGCACGCGCGCCAGCAGCTCTTCCCTGTTCACGTCCGGCGGAGCCTCAAACAGCGCGGCGTGCGGCTCGGTCAGCGCCTTTCCTTTGTCGGTCGCGACCTCCACCAAGTACCCGTCGCTGCCGACAGCGGTGAGCAAAATGTCGCTTCCCTCGGCGCTCCCCGGGCTGCCGCCCACGGAGGTGCAAAAGCAGAATGGGTCGCACTTGCTACAGCTGAGGCTCACCATGACCACCCGCTGCATGCGCTCGTTGAACGGCTTGTCGCCGGTATCCCAATTGAAAATTCCCGAAAGGGGCTTAAACGCTGCCGCATCGCAGGGGTGCAGCCCAAACACCAGCGTGTTGGGGAGGCTGCCGGGGTCGTAATCCTGTAGCGCCACGTCGCCCTGCTGCTTAGCGTAGGAGAACAGCTTTTCGGTACGCGGAAATGCTATGCCCTTTGCCGACTGCGCTGTTTGAACGTGCTCCATCGAAATTTCGTCAACGGATTTCACCCGCTTGAAGCTCGTTTTCCCGTTTTCGGCAACGGGGGCATAGATTTGTTTGCCGCCCTCCCGCACCTTTTCCAGCCAAGGTTTCAGGGAGGTTTTTGGTATATACTTTAGCTCCATCAGTCGTTAGCGTATAAAGTTTTCTTTGTCACTTGGGTCAAAGGTAGATAGCGTGGCGCCCTTGTCGGCAGGCTCTCCAAAGTGTTGCCGTACCATCTGCACCATTTTGTGCGCAATGATGTGCACCGGCAGCCCCAGCGGGCAAGCTGCTCCGCAGGCTCCGCAGTCGGCGCAGCGTCCGGCCATGTGCATTACGCGGTTAATTTGCCACTCCATGTTGCTCAGGGTTGCCGCCCAGGGCTGTAGCCACTGCGGGCGGTTTACCTCCACGATACACCTTGTGCAGTAGCACATGGGGCAGGCGGCGCGGCAGGCGTAGCACTTAAAGCACTTGGCGAGCTCGCCGGTCCAGAATTTCCAGCGTTCGGCCGCCGGCATTTCCTCCACCTCCTGCACCCAGGCGTCCTCCACCTGCTTTGCCGGCGCCGGCGTTTCCTGCAGGAGCTGCTTTACGTCGGCAATCGTTTCGAGCGATGTTAGCGCACCCTGGGGCGTTAGCGCGAATATTTTTGTTGCTCCGTCCTGCAGCTGGTTTTCGTCGATTAGCCGGCAGATGCTGCGCAGGGCGTAGTATGAGGCCGCGATGCCCGCTTTTTTACCCCCCATCAGGTCTTTTCGGGTGAGGTAAACGGCCAGGTTTCCCGTGCAGCGCTCGTCGAATATGAGCTTGTCGGCGTCCTCGGCGGAGGCGGCAAGCAGCGGGCGCGGCAGCCGCGTGCCCTGCTCGTAGCCGACAAACAGGTCTATCTCGCTGCTGCCCAGCAGCGCCTTTACTTTACTTCTCAGCTCGTTCATAGGGCTACCTCCTGCGCTTTGAGCAGCACATCTTCGTTGCCGGCCAGGAATTTGGCGGCTTTTTTGTATTCGGCGTACGGGCCAAGCGCGCGGACGTCGGCCACCGTTTTGTTGACTACCTCCGCCCACTTGGCGCCCTCTGCGGCGGAAACCCACGAAAACTGTATCCGGCGAACGTCTACCCCCAAAAAGTCGAGCAGCCCGCGAAAGAGCATCCAGCGGCGGCGCGCGTGGAAGTTTCCGGACGTGTAGTGGCAATCGTTCGGGTGGCATCCCGACACAATCACGCCGTCCGAGCCGTTGGCAAAGGCCTTTAGCAGCAGCATGAAGTCAATTCGCCCCGTGCACGGAAAGCGTACTATCTTTACGTTGGAGGCGTACTTGATGCGGCTTGTACCCGTCAGGTCGGCGCCGGCGTAGGTGCACCAGTTGCATACAAAAGCAAGTATTTTCGGCTCAAATTCTGTGCTCATTTTCTTTTTTACCGGTTGAGGTTAGCGTATCGTTGGCATAACTGAACCCCAAAAGTACGTTTTTTTGTCCATGAATTGCACAAATTGCGCGATTTTTTTTGTTCGCGGATTTTTGTCCACGAATTGCGCGAATTGCACGAATTTTTTTGCCCGCAGATTGCAGGGGGTTGAGAGCGGGGAGTTGGGCGCTGAGAGCGGGGAGTTGGGCGCTGAAAGTTCAAAGCGCAAAGCGCAAAGTTCGGCATTCATAATTTTCCACAAGCCTTTTTCCACTCAGCTTCCTTTATTTTGAAGCTGGTGTGAGCTTCGATGAGGTTGCTGTGGGCTTGCTGCCACTGCGCCTGGGCGTCGAGCAGGTTGGCGAGGGTTTCCATGCCCAGCTCGTAGCTGTTGCTGCTCACGCGCAGGGCTTCGGTGGCCTGCGCGAGCGCGCTTTCGGCGGTGGCAATCAGGGCGTAGGCATCCTGCATGTCCTTGCCGATTTTGCGCTGCTCGAGCTCCAGCAGCTTGGCGTTTTTTTCGAGCTCCAGCAGGCTTGCCTCCTGCTGCAGGCGGGCGCTCTTGATCTTTTGCCACCCTTCGCCGAAGTGAAAGAGCGGAATGCTGACCGACAACATGGCGTAGGGGAGCTTGAGGCTCATTGCCTGTCCGCTGATTTTTGCTCCGCTCAGGTAGCTGTACCCCGCGCCAACCCCAACGACGGGCAAAAAGTCTGCGCGCACCATTTTGGCGTTGAGGGCTTTTATTTCCGCCTGCTTTTGCAGGATGCGGTACTCGGGGCGGGCGGCGACGTCGGCTTCGGCTTCGGGGATTGGCTGCGGGGAGGCTTGCGCCAGCGAATCGGCGGGGAGAATCTGCGCATCGTAGCCCAGCCCTACGATGCGGCACAGCGCCATGCGCGCCAGCTCCAGCCCGCTGCGGGCGCGCTGCAGGTCGTAGCGTATGGCGCCGCGCCGCGCCTGCACCTTCAGCAGGTCGCTCTTGCTCGCCATTTCCAGGCGGTAGCCCGCTGCGGTGGCGCTATCCAGAAAGTCGAGCAGTGCGCTGTACTTCTCCAGAATTTTCACCTTTTCGCCCACCGCTACGTAAATCCAGTAGGCGCGGTCGGCCTCCACGATGGCGGCTGCCTGCTGCAGGGCGCGGTTTTGCTCGGCTATCTCCACGCCCAGCTTGGCCATCCTGTTGCCGGCAACGATTTTTCCGCCGGCAAACACGGGCTGCTCCACCGCAATGCCCGCCATGTATGCGCCCCGGATGCTGACCTCCAGGGGGAGGTATGCGTACATGTCGAACACCGGGTTGCCGTCGGGGCCAATGACCGTCCCGGCGCCGGGTATCGGGTGCGGCATCAGGTTGGGCTTTAGCTGCGCCGTGGCGATGTCGGGGACAAAGGTGGGCAGGTAGGTGTTCATTTCGACGTCCCTAAAGACGTAGGCCAGCGAGCCGGTGGCGCTGATTTTGGGGAGGTAGGCGGCAAGCGCCGCCCGCTTTTCGGCAGCGGCCTGCCCGCGCTGCTTGTCGGCAATCTTTACGCTTTCGCTGCTTTGCAGCGCCATTTGGCGGCACTGCTCCAGCGTGAGGCGCTGCTGCGCGCGGCTTGCAAGTATTCCGCCAAAGAGCGTAAGCAGCAGGGGTATTATCGTTTTCATTTTTTTTAGAATTTACAGAGTTGCAGGATTTACGCAGGCGTGCGCCGGCCGCTCATCGCTCCATTTTCAGCCTAAAAAACGCTGCGTAGAAAATGGGCACGAGTATCAGGGTCACGGGCGTGCCTACGATTAGCCCGGACATTACCGCTATGGCGAGGCTTGCGTACATGGGGTCTATCACGAGCGGGAGCATGCCGAGTACGGTGGTGAACGAGGCCATGATGACAGGCCGCGCGCGCGCCACGGTGGCCTCTACCACGGCGAGGCTGGGCTTTTTACCTTCGCCGGTGAGCCGCGAAATTTCGTCGATGAGCACGATGGAGTTTTTGATGAGCATGCCGGCCAGCCCCATCGACCCGATGATGGCCATAAAGGTGAATGGCTGCTGGGCGGCGAGCATGGCCGGCGAAATGCCAATGGCGGCAAAGGGCAGGCAGCACAGCACAACCAGCAGCTTGCGCACGTCGTTGAAGAGCAGCAGGAGGGTGAGCAGGATGATGAGCGCGGCAACGGGAATCATGCCGAGCATGTTGGCCAGGGCGTCGCGCTGCAGCTTTCCCTCCCCCAGCCAGCGGAGGCTGTACCCTGCGGGCAGGGGCATAGCCTCGATTTGCTTTTCGATGCTTTTTCGCACGGCGGCGGGCGTTGCTCCGCCGCGCGGCTCGCACTGCACCTCTACGGAGCGCCGGCCGTTGTTGCGGTACACGAGGCTCTCCTCCCAGGCGAGCTGCACGCCGCCGGTTACCTGGCTCATCGGCACGGAGGAGATGGCTTTGGCCTGGAGGTCGTCGGGGGTGATGCTGCCGGCTGCCAGCCCCAGGGCGTCGCCTTTGTCCACGTCTACGCTCGGCAGCATGGCCCACACGGGCACATCGTTCAGGTCGGCCATGCGCTTTCCGTCCGGCGAGCGCGTTTTGAGGTAGATGCTGAGGGCTTTGTCGTTTTCGTAGAAGGCGCCCACGGGTATCCCGCCGGTGGCGGCGAGCAGGGCGTTGCTCACGTCGCTGCGGGTAATGCCGGCGCGCCGCGCCGCGGGCTGCGCGTACCGCGCCACCAGCGCCTTTCCCGCCGGCTGCAGGTTGTCGCACACGGTGTAGGGGTCGGCCTCGGGGCAGGCGCGCATGATGCCCTGCGCCTGCCGGCTCAGGCGGCGCAGCACGGCGGGGTCGGGGCCGGAGAGCTGCACCTCCACCGTGTGGGAGGTGGCCACGGAGAAGTTGTAGCGGCGCATGCGGATGTAGGCGTCGGGGTAGCTGCTGCGGAGGAATTGCTCTATCGCGGGCTTCATTTTGGTGAGCGCGGCGTAGCTGTCGAAGTCCACAACCAGCTCGCCGTAGCTGTCGGCGCCCATGTTGACCGCCCGCAGGAGGCAGTAGCGCGACGGCGTTCGCCCCTGGCTGGAGGCCACCTGCCGCACGTGCTCAAAGGTGAGCAGCTGGCGGGTGATGGCGCGCAGGTCGCGGCTCACCTTCTCCGGGCCTGTGCCGTCGGGCAGCGTGTACTCGATGTACGCCTGGCTGTAGTTGAAGTCGGGGAAAAAGCGGTTGGGTATTTTGAGGAAGGCCGCCACGGCCAGCGCCAGGCACGCCACGCTCACCGCCACCGTAGCGCCTTTGCGCCGTAGCGCTTTTTCCAGCGCTTTGCGCACGAGGCGGTGCGCAGCGCTGTCGAGCGGCTGCTCGCGGCTGCCGCCGGCTTTTTGCCGGCGCAGCTTGAGGAAGTACGCCGAAAACATGGGCACCTGCACCAGCGCCAGAAACCAGCTGACGAGCAGCGAAATGCAGAGCACGAGGAAGAGGTCGCGGGCGTACACGCCGGCCGTGTCGTCGGTGAGGAACACGGGGAGAAAGGTGGCGATGGCGATGACCGTTGCGCCGAGCAGCGGCATGGCGGTTTGCTTGGCGGTGGCAAAGAGCGCCACCCGCAGCGGCGCCCCTCTTTTCAGCCCCACGAGGATGCCGTCGAGCACCACAATGGCGTTGTCCACGAGCATCCCCATGGCCACGATGAACGCCCCGAGCGATATGCGCTGTAGCGTTCCGCCAAACGCCAGCAGGATGGGGAAGGTGGCCAGCACCGTGAGCAGCAGCCCGCTCCCGATGATCACGCCGCCGCGAAACCCCATGGTCGCCATCAGCACGAGGATGACGACGAGGATGGACGAGATGAGGTTCCACACGAATCCGCTGATGGCCTGGCTCACCTTGTCGGGCTGGAAGAATACTTTTTCAAATTCGACGCCCGCCGGGAGGCTTTGCCCCAGCTCGGCCATTCGCCGCTCCACCCGCTTGCCCACGCTAATCACGTTTTCGCCCGATTCCATGGAGATGGAGATGGCCAGCGCCGCCTGGTTGTTGAGGCAAAAGGTGTTTCGGGCGGGCTCCTCGTAGCCGAGCGACACGTCGGCGATGTCGCCCAGCCGGATATGGTCGCCCGCCAGGCTCTGCACAATCAGGTTTTGGATATCTTCCACCCGCTGGAGCTTGTCGTCTACGGCGAGCCTCAGCTGCTGGTCGCCGCCCTCGTACACGCCGGCAAACACGGGCTTGTTTTGGCCGTTGATGGTGGCGACGATTTGCGCGGGCAAAATACCGAGCCGCGCCATTTTTTCGCCGGAGAGCGCCACGTTGACGCACCGCGCCTGCGCGCCGTAGATTTCGATGCGGCGCACGCCCTCCACGTTGAGCAGCTCCTGCCGGACGTATCCGGCGTACTTTTCCATTTCCTCGTAGGGGTACCCGTCGGCGGTCATGGCGTAGAACATGCCGTAGACGTCGCTCACGTCGTCCACCACCACGGGCTTCATGGCGTTTGGGGGCAGCTTTGCGGCGGCGGCCTCCACCTTGCGGCGCAGGATGTCCCAGCGCTGCTCAATCTCCCTGTCGGGCACGGAAAAGGACAGCTCCACCGTGACGGACGAAAGGTTGGCCGTAGAGGTCGAGCTGATGTTGCTCACGTCGCTCAGCGCGCGCAGCTCGCTTTCGATGGCGCTCGTTACGTTGAGCTCCACCTCGTGCGCCGAGGCGCCCGGGTAAACGGTAATCACCATGGCCTGCTTTATGGCCACCTCGGGGTCTTCGAGCTTGCCCATTTTGAGGTAGGCGTAGGCTCCGCCCGCAGCGATGGCGGCCATCAAAAACCAGAAGATGGTTTTCTTTTTGAAGAATAGCTCGGAGATATGCATCACATCAGCCCTCCCACGTTAGCGTCCGAGGGCTCCGGCAGCGCCTGCACCCGCTGGTTTTCGCGGAGGGTTTTTGCGCCCGCCACCACCACCCTGTCGCCGCAGGTAATGCCTGCGCTTATGGCCACGCCGCCTTTTCCGTCAGCGCCCAGCACCGTCACCTCGCGCCGGCGCACCCGGCAGGTGGCGCTATCCGCCACCCACACGTAGGATTTGCCGTCTTCGCCAAACACCGCGCCAAAGGGGAGCGAGCAGGCCGCCTCGGCGCGGGTGGCGCAGGCTACCGCCACGCGCACGTTCATCCCCGCCGCGAGGCGGGCGTCGCGCCCGGGGTCGAGCTGCAGCTGCACCTTGTAGAGCTGGTGGCTGTTGGCCTTGGGGTTTACGCCGATGAGCTTGAGTGGGAAAACCTTACCGGGCAGCACGTCGGCAAGGCAGCCAAAGCTCACAAAGCGCTCCCTGTCTACGTAGAGCGAGGCGGGGATGCTGATTTCCACCACCAGCTGCCGCACGTCGAGGAGCGTTAGCACGGGCGCGCCGGCGTCCACCATTTCGGAGGGCTTGAAGCGCACGGCCTGCACGTAGCCCGCAAAGGGCGCGGTGAGGCGGGTGTACTCCACCATGTTCCGGTCGGCCTGCCGCTTTACGGCGAGCATTTTTTTGCCGGCCACGGCTTTTTCGTAGTCGTTGCCGGCCACGCTTTTGCGCCGGTAGAGCTCCTCAATGCGCTCCACCTCTGCCGCCACCTGCTCGTACTGCGCTTCGGTAGCCTCCAGCTGCAGGCGGTAGTCCCTGTCGTCGAGCTCGGCCACCAGCTCGCCCGCCTGCACGCGCTGCCCCTCCCGCACGTGGATGCGCAGGATTTGTCCGGCCGCCTTAAACCCCAGGTTCACGGCGGCGGCCTCCTTAATCACGCCCGAAAAGTACTTTTCGGTCGTGGCGCCAAGTGGTTGGGGATTCGCTATTTTGACGGTTTTTACAGGCTCCGCCGCAGGAGCGCCTCTTTTGCATCCGGCAAGCAGCGTAACGCCGAATAGCAGGGGTATAATCGCTTTGTTCATTGCGTTAGTATTTTTTGATACATGTAAAACGTATACAAAGTTAGCCTATTCTCTGCACCTGCGGAAGCCCTATACCTCTGAAAAATTGTTCTAAAAGTCGGTTTTTGGGGGAAAATAGCAGGCGCGGGTGCTCCGCAGAAGCATTTTTGCTTGCACCTGCGCTTGGAAATCTGGAATTTTCATGTATTTTTGTCGTTGGCAGCCGCGCAGTAGCGTGCAGCCGATGTCGGCAGCCGGCAGCGAGGCGCTGTTTTCGCCGCATTGCCAAGATTTTTTTGCCGCACGCATTTTACGGCGCCAACCTTTGCTCAACCCCAACTTTGTAAATCCCCAAGCGATGCAAATAGACCGCACCTTTGCCGAAGAGCGCATAGCGATGGACAGCGTAGGCGACGATGTCTTCATCTTTGACGACATCAGCAAGGTACCCCTTTTTGACTACCCCACGAAGATGAACGTTGCGATAGCCGCCCTGTGCCTGAGCGGCACGGTTGGCGTCACGGTCAACCTGAGGGAGCACGTTTTTAGCGCCCCCTACCTCACCATAATTCTCCCCGAGCAAATTTTGCAGTACAGCCGCAGGGTGAGCGAAGATTTCTCCGCGCTGTTTGTGGTGATGTCCAAGCCGTTTATTGAGAGCTTGCTGCTCAACCCGCAGGAGTCGCTCCCCGTTTTTTTCTACCTTCAGGACAGCCCCGGCGCCGCCCTCACGCCCGGCGAATCGGAGCTGCTGCTCACCTACTACTCGCTGCTGCGCACCACCATCCGCGCCGAAAGCAACGCCTACACAAAGGAGGTTGTGCGCAACCTGGTGCGGGCATTTTTCTACGGCATAGTCGCGATTTTTCGGCGCCACGAGCCGCCCAAAAACCTCCAGAAGCGCCGAAAGGAAGTAATCTTTGAGCAGTTTTCGCAGCTTCTTCGCGAGCACTGCAGGGAGCGCAGGAGCGTCAGCTTTTTCGCCGCCAAGCTTTGCCTGACCCCAAAGTATCTCTCGAGCACGGTGAAGGAAATATCGCAAAAAACAGCCGGACAGTGGATAGACGAAAGCCTGATCCTCGAGGCAAAGGTTATGCTCAAGTCGTCGGGACGGAGCATTCAGCAGATTAGCGATGACCTCTCCTTTCCCAACCAGTCGTTTTTTGGAAAGTACTTTAAGCAGCACGTCGGCGTTTCTCCACGGGAATACAGGAAGCTGAAAGCTGAAAGCTGAAAGCTGAAGTTTGCGCCCTTTCTTCCCCTCCCTCCCTCCCTCCCTCCCTCCCACACCACCGGCGTATGGGAGAAGTGGTGGGAGATTGGCTGCGCCGAGCTACCAATGGCGGAGCGAGGCTACCTCGTCATGGTAATGTCATAAATTGTACGAGACGGTAGGTATTACGCTGATTATAAATCATTTACATCAATAAGGTTAGTAAGGTTGTTGTTTCTACTGTATCTCCCTGCTACTGAGGTTGTTTTGTTATTAAAATTAGGTGTAACCGAGCGCAGCGAGCTCACGAACACCAAAAATAAGCACGAGTGAGTAAATTAGGTTTTTCGCTCCCTACAATTTATGACACTACCAAA
>JAIROF010000168.1 GCA_031257655.1 Prevotellaceae bacterium
ACGCTATCGCCCCGTCCCGTAGGGACGGAATGAAAAATATGTTTTTAAACAGGTGCATTAACAATCACATTCCGTCCCTAACGGGACGGGGCGGGTAGGGAGCATTTCGTTTTCTACCGACATTTCGTCCCTACGGGACGGCCCAAATTGATTCCACCTTCACACAAATAACGGTAGCGCCAACTACTCTAACTACTTACCACTAACTACTAACTACTAACTACTAACTACTAACCACTTACCACTTACCACTCACCACTCACCACTCACCACTCACAACACTACCTCCCCCTCAGCACCGTAATTGCGCCCTTGTACACCTTTCTGGTATCGCCAAACGTGATGATGTAGTAGTAGGTACCGGCGGGGAGAACATCTCCGTGCCGGTTTCGGGCGTCCCAGTCGTTGCGGTATCCGGTGCAGCTAAAGACGACCGCGCCGCGCGCATCTATCACGCGCACCTGCGCGTCGGGATAGGATTCTATGTTGCGCACCGTCCACGTGTCATTTTCGCCGTTACCGTCCGGCGTGATGATGGTAGATGGCGTTATTCGCTGCGTATCCTTCACGCGGACAATCACGCTGTCGTAGGCTACGCAGCCGTTTTCGTCCTCCACCCTCACCTCGTACAGCGTGGCGACGGTTGGGGCTACTGCGGGGTTGCTCACCGCGGTGTTGGCTATTCCGGGGGCGCTGCTCCAGCTGTAGGCAACGCCGCCGTCGGCCTGCAGCACCACGCTGTAGCCCAGCTCCACGGAGGTGTCGGGGCCGGCGCTTGCCGCCGGCAGCGCGTAGACCGTTGCCAGCCGCTCAACGCTATCCCGGCAACCGCCAACCGCGCTTTGCACCCGCAGCCGCACCTGCTTGCCTCCGCTGCTTGCGTAGGTATGCTGCGGCGTTCGCAGGCTTGAGGTCGCCCCTTCGCCAAGCTCCCAGAAGTAGCTCAGCGTTTCCCCCGACGTTATGCTTGCCTTGCCCGTAAAGCTGGTGGTGGCGCCCACGCATACGGAGGTGGCGTCAAAATCGGCTTTGGGCAGCACGTGCACCCGGGCTGCTTGCGTCAGCCGGTGGGCGCAGCCCTTGTCGCTGGTTACGCTGAGCGTCACCGGGTACGACGCCGCGTTGAGGTAGCTGTGCGCGGGGTTAGCCTGGGTAGAGGTTGCGCCGTCGCCAAAGCTCCACTCGCAGGCCGCAATAGCCCCTGCGCTCACGGTGGAGGCGTTGGCAAAGCGGCTCTCCTCGCCCAGGCACACGTCGGGCACGGTGAACGCCGCCAGAGGAGCCGGGTGCACCACCGCCGACACGCTGTCCGAAACGGCCTCGGGGCAAACGCCGTTCTTTACGCGGCATCGGTACAGCGTTGTTCCGGTGAGGCCGGCGTAGCTGAGGGTGGGCGAGGCGTGCGCCACGTTTTGCCAGCGTCCGTCCACCTCGCGCCTTTGCCAGCCGGTCACGCTGCCCGCATAGCCCAGCAGGGCGAGCTCGCCCGATACCGCGCCAGGGCAGTGCTCCCCGCCGCCGCTTACAGCGCCCGCCACCGATGCGGCGTCCACCTGCACGGTCGTTTTCTCCACAGCGTCCGCGCATCCGCCGACAGCGCTTTGCACCGTCAGCCGTGCCCAGCGGCTTCCGCTGCCCGCGTAGGTGTGCTGGGGATTCACCTCGGTGGAGGTTGCCCCCTCGCCGAACTCCCAAAGGTAGCTCAGCGCCTCCCCCGAGGCAATGGAAGCCTTGCCGGTAAAGACGCTGGGGCTGCCCACGCACGCGGGGGCAGCGTCAAAGTCGGCCTTGGGCAGCACGTGCACCCGGGTTTCCTGCGATAGCCGGTGCGCGCAGCCCTTGTCGCTGGTCACCGTGAGCGTTGCCGTGTACGAGGCGGGGTTGAGGTAGGCGTGCGCGGGGCTGATGGAGGTAGCGCTTGCGCCGTCGCCAAAGCTCCACGCTCTGGCGGCAATGTAGCCGGCGCTTACGGTGGAGGCGTCGGCAAAGCGGCTCTCCTCGCCCATGCACACGTCGGCCACGGCAAACGCCGCCCGAGGGATGGGGTACACCTGCACCTCCACGCTGTCCGACGCCACCTCCGGGCAGGCGCCGTTCTGCACGCGGCTTCGGTACAGCGTTGTCACCGGGAGGTTGTAGAAGCTGAGGGAGGTGGAGGTGGAGGGTTGCGCGACGTTTTGCCAGCTGCCGTTTGCCTCGCGCTTTTGCCAGCCGGTCACGCTGCCCGTGTGCCCGGACAGGGAGAGCGCGCCCGAGGCTTCGCCAAGGCAGTACCCACCGGCGCCGCCTATGGCGCCCGCTGCCGACGCCACGTCCACCAGCACGCTCACCGGGCCAACGGTGTAGGTGGCGTTGCACGCGCTGTCGTAGTAGCGCGCTTTGTAGTAGCGCGCCTGCTTCAGGTTGCGGTAGGCGTACTCGGTAGCCGATACGTTATCCTCGGCGTACCCGTTGAACGATTCGGTGTTGCTGTACAGCCAGCCTTCCACGCGAATGCTGTCCGTGGGCGTCAGGTAAACATGCCCGCTGTTGCCTTGCTCGCAAACGGTGGCGCTTCCCGCCAGCGCAATGCTGCGCGGGCAGGTTGCCGCGCGTAGCGGCTGCGCAGATAGGTTGAGCGCAATGCAGCACAGGAGAAGGGGGGATTTTTTCATTTTTATAAATATTGACATTAACATTAAAGTGTTGCGCGTTTGGCGTGGCGTCTTTTTTCGGCGCCTGCTACCCTGGCTTGCGGGCTTTCCACGGGATAACCGTAAAGGAGTAGGCGTAGGCAATGCTCGCCATCCACTCCTGCGCATGGCGGACGCCGCTTGAGGTGTTGTGGCTTGTGGTAAAGTTGCCGCTCCCCGACAAGCTTACGCTGTGCTTCTTGTAGCCGTATCCCACGGTCAGCCGGACAACGTTCGACCGGCGCCCTCCCTGGTCGGATTGCGAGCGGATGAAAGAGTAGGCAACGGTTGACTTAACTTTGTTTTTAAAAAATGATTTTGACGACGAAAAATTCAGCCCCAGCGAGCGGTTTACGGAGCTGTCCACCGCGAGGTTGCCAAAGGATAGCGTCAGGGTGTTGCCCCATTCGGCGGGCGTGTAGGTCAGCCGGTAGCCGAGCGAGGCGTTGTTCATGCGCGTTACGCTTTCCTCCACCTGCGTAAAGCTGCTGTTGATGGTGTTGGCCGCCTGGTTGCTGTAGGCCCCGCTAACGGCGTGCTTAAAGTCCCCCTTGCCGAAGCCGTACGATGCGTTAACGTTAACGTTGTCGGTCAGCTGCGCATACTTTATGGAGTCGTCCACGATGAGGCGGTTGGGCTGGCTGCTGGAGGTGAAGTTGGCGTAAGCGCCCGACAGGCTGAGCTGCTCCATGGGCGTGCAGGTAACGCCCACGCTGCTGATGTAGCGCGTGCTGCTGGCCGCCTGCAGCCCGCTCAGGTTGTCGCGCTGAAGCCCAAAAGAGCCGGAAAGCCCCAGCTTGCCCTCCAGCAGGTTAAGGCCTCCGTTGGCCTGAATATCCTCAAAATCGTTGGTCAGGTAGAGCGTCCCCAGCGACCGGTAGCCGGGGTCAACGCGGTTGTACCCCGCGCCGAGCGAAAACACCTCCGCCTGGTAGCCGACGGACGCGCGCCAGGCGCTGTAGTAGGAGGAGGACGTTCTGGGGCGAAAAAAGCCGCCCAGGTTGTTGGCGTAGGTGTACGCATCAAACTTTTCGAGGGGCTGGTTCAGGTCGCCGGTCAGCGCGCTAAAAGCGTACTCCAGCTCAGCGCTCACGTGCTCCCCAAAGCGGTGCCGCGTGTTTAGCCCAACCACGGCGTTTTCCTGCGGAGCGATACCCATGGCCGTCATCAGGCTGTCGTACTTTCCGCTCACATCTTTGGCCTTGAAGACGATAATATCCGCGTTGTGCTCGCGCGTACCCAGGGTGAGCATGGCGCCGTAGCCCCAGCGCTCGTACGCCGGCTGCTCGTAGGAGGGCGAGAGCGTATCGCCCATGGGGACGGACTGGCTAAAGCGCCCGTAGAGGGCTTTGCCGCTGACAAAAAAATTCTCCGGCGCCACCTCCACGCCGCCGCCAAGAAAGGTAACCCCCGACAGGGTGTAGGTAGAAAGCTGCATGCTGCGCCACCCGATGTGCGCCGTCACCGCCTTGTACCGCGGGCTTACGCCGTAGCGGGCAAAGGATGGCCGGTTGAAGGTTTTGTTTTGCGACATTACGCTCGCCGAAAACGGCAAATCCAAAACGCCCAGCACGTTGATGTTCACGTTGGCGTTGAGCGCGTAGCTCCACGGGTCTTTACGGCGCTGGTCGCCCGCGTGGTAGAGCGTATTGGTCAAGCTCATCCCGCCGGAAACGGTGACGGGGGCAGCCCGTTTAATCTGCTCAATATCATGAGCATAAGCGCTGCCAACTCCGGAAAACAGCGCAAGCAGCAGCAGCAACCGTCGCTGCAACCGTCGCTGCAACCGTCGCTGTCGCTGTAACCGTCGCTGTAACCGCAGCAGCAGCAACCGCAACCCTAACCGTACCTGCAGCAGCCGCCGTAACAGCCGCCGTAATCCTATATGACGTACCGGCTTGTTCATGGCTTGCCGGTTGGTTGTTGGAGCGCCCACACGTTCCCGTATGCGTACCTGCCTACGCCCAGCTCGCGCAGCCGGCGATACTCCTGCTGTACCTCCTTGGGGCTATGCGCCACTTTGGTGTACACGTAGTAGCCGTTATTCAGCGCCAGAATTTCGGTAGGCAGCTGTATTTCGCTTTGCAGCAGGTGCTGGTATCGCTCTGCGTAGCCTCGGAGGAGGTAGTAGCCCACCACAACGTAGTAGGCGCTGGTGGGCGTGCTGTCGGGCGTGCTGTAGAGCGTGGCGTCGGGCGGCAGGGTATCGGCGGCAAGGTACGCCTCGTGCATGCTTTTTAGCTCGGCCTGCGCAGCCGCCGACATTTGCCGGAGGTAGGCTACTTCGCGCTCCAGCGAATCGATTTTGGACTGCTGCCGCCGCGCGCGCTGCCGGTCTTCCTCCTGCGCCTGCTCAATGCGCTCCACCTGCTCAAAGCTTTCCTGATTCAGCCGTCGGAGCGCCTCAATATCGCCGGGCGATACCCGCCCGGGCTTTACCTGCGCAGGCTGACCTATGCGCACGCCAACGGAAACTTGCTGCGTAAGCCCAACGTAGCTTTTGATTGTTGCCGGAGGGATTTCTGCCGTGTAGCCGAGGCTGAGCTTATCGTAAAGCCAGATGGCGGCGCTGCACGAAAAAGCCCCCTCCCACGTGTAGCCGCCGCTCACGCTCACGCCGTACGGGAGGTACGCGCAGTTGAGGCGTAGCGACGGCGATACCGGAAGCCCCTGGTCGCTGTACAGGTAGAGCAGCGCCCACGCCTCAACGATTTCGGAAAAGGTCTTTATGTAACGAATGCTAAAGCCAAAGCTGCGAATCAGCGCGTAGGCATTTTGATACCCGCTGGTGTAGTCCCGATAATCGTAAGCGCTGTTAAACAGCCGGTAGGCCGCTATGCCAACCTCCAAAAAGTTGGAAAAGGCGTACAGCAGCCCCAGATTTGCGTTGAGGCGCGTTTGCCGCTCTTGCCCCGACACGATGCTCAATTCAAAAGGGTTGTCGGCAACAATCCGGTCAAAGTCGATTTTGTTTTGGAGCAGCCCCAGCGAAACGGCCGGGCTGAGGCGCTGCCGCCGGCTCAGGCGAAAGCTGTGCCGGTAGCTCAGGTAGCCGCCCGTGTTGGCAATCACGTTGCTTTGCTCGTTGAACAGCATCACGCCCAATCCGGCCTTTTGCGGCTGCAGGCTGTGCTCCAGCGAGAGGTACTGCTGCTGGGGTGCGCCCGGCATCCCGCTCCACTGCGCGCGCACCTGCAGCGACGCATACGTAAGCTCCTGCATAGCGGCGTAGGCCGGGTTGAGCAGGTAGCACGACGTGCTGCTCTGGTTGAGCGACACATCGGGGTGCGCCATAGCCAGCGCCGGGAGGAGATGCAGCAAAAGGTAAAAGAATTTTTTCATAGCCAAATATCTAAAAAAAATGCATGTGTCAGATAAAATGCTTGGCTTTAGATTGTTAAGTGAAAAATTAACACCACCCGACACATGTGCAACAAAATTAGATGAAAAATAGGAGCTTTCCAAGCATGTGAAAATAAAAATCAAGCCCCCCTATCTCGCTTAGCTGTAGTTGAGGTACAAGAGCTATTTTTGCAGCTAAAAACAAAATGAATAGATTTAAATAGTTTAACCTAAACAAATAGAAAATAATTGCATGTGTCGAATAAAATGCGTGTCTTTGTGGCGTTAAGTAAAAAAAACAACGCTATGCGACATGTGAGCAACAAAGATGCTAAAAAGTTGGCATTTAAGCCAGGCCAAGCCGGAAAAAGCTTCACGGAAGAACGCTTGACAAGCTACGCCGGGTTGACCGTGCTTTGGGATTACCTGCGCTCACAGGGCCTGGGAAGTGAGTTAAACAGGGTATTCGAGACGGCAAAAGCGAACGCATCGCGCTTCTGCACCGCTCAGCTGATGCTGGCCGTCGTGCTGGCCAACCTATCGTGCGTGCGCCGCCTGTGCAGGATTGCCACCTTCACGCAAGACCCGCTGGTAAGCCATCTGCTGGGGTTACCCAAAGGTTGTAGATGAAGACACCTTCAAAGTGCGCCTGCAAAGCCTTGGAGCGCGAGGCGCACACCAGCTTCAGGAGTTGTTGTTTCCATTTACAAAGGATTGGATAGCGAAATGCAACCTGAGCAAAATAGCGATAGGCTGCGATTCCACCGAGCAAACCGTTTACGGCCATCAGCAGGGAGCCGCCAAAGGCTATAATCCGCATAAAAAGGGGGCGAAGAGCTACCATCCGCTGCTGTGCTTTTGTACGGAAATGAAGCTGATGGTCAACAGCTGGTTTCGGACAGGCTCGGCGTACACCTCCAGCGGGGTTTGTGAGCTCATGCAGCAAACCCCCGGCCGTATTGCCGGGTAAGGTGCGCAAGGTATTCTTTCGGGCCGACAGCGGCTTCTTCAACGGGAGGCTGTTTGATTTGCTGGAGGAAAAAGGGCATGAATACCTGGTAAAGGTCAAGCTGAAGAACCTGCAAAGCCTGCTGAAGGATCAGGAGTGGCGCGCGCTAAGCAGCCGGGAAGCGGTTTGTGCATTTGAATACCGGGCAAAGGATTGGAAAAAAGCAAGGCTGTTTCGCGCCATCCGCGTTGTGACGGGCTACGTTGAGACAGACTTTTTCGGAAAAATTGTCCGCACTCCCCACTACGACTACTTTTGCTACTGCTCCAACCTGAAGAATTTGGATGCGAAGCGGCTGCACAGGCTGTACGGGGCGCGGGCGGAAACGGAGAGCTGGATAGCGCATGCTAAGCATCAGCTCCATGCCTGTGGCACCATCACCGATGATTTTCACGTAAACGATATGCTGTGGCAGCTGGCCGTCTTGGGGTACAACCTTTCGGTGGTGATGCGCTATCAGGCTGACTATAAAGTATGGAAGCAGGATCCCGCGACATTCATGCGCTGGTTCATCAATGTTCCGGGTAAAGTGGTGAGCAATGCGCGAAAGGTGACCGTTAAGATGTCCTCCCGCTATTGGTATGCTCCTGTCTGGATGAAATTTGCAATGCTGGTGCCGGGCAGCGGATAAAATGATGAGCGAACCGGTAGAAAAAGCCCTTTTACACATGAAGCCTCCGCTTTCATGCGGAAGCGCTATGGCTAACGAAGAACATAATGTTAACAAATGCAAGTAAAAATGAGCGAATGACCTGAATTTTTGCACAAACTACTCTTCTTGCCAGCAGAAATTGCTGACAGAACACCGTTAAAAATTGCTTTTTTTCGGTGAATGGGCGGTACTTGGCTAATTCTTTTTTTGAGGTGCTATGAAAATTAAGCTCTCATGTTACGCAGCAAAAGCGTCTCAGCGACGAAGTAGCGGCGAAATGGCGCTGTAGAGACGCACGCCGTGCGTCTCGGCGACAAAATTGGTGCTGACGCGCAATGCACAGTGAGACGCACGCCGTGCGCCTCTACAGCGTATGCGTCGCACCATGCGCCATTAATCATAGTAATCATTCAAATCAAAAAAAATCAGCGCTCAGACAGCTATATGCGTAGCCTGAGTTAAGCTCATCCAATGTATTCATAGCACCTCAAAAAAAGAATTAGCCCACATTTTACATTCTGCATTTTATATTCCGCCTTCTGCGTTAAAAAAATTCGTCGTCCACCAATCTTTTTCGCGGTCTTTTGTTTTCATTTTCTTCGTAGGCGTTGCAGTCGAGGTTAACCGTCCTCATGTTGAGGGGTGGTTCAAATCGTTCGGCCTCCGCGATGTGCAGCGAGGGGTCGGCATATACCTTTTGCATGAACATTCCGAATATCGGCAAACCGGAGTTTGCGCCGCCGCCGGTTCGCAAGCTTTCAAAGTGCACCGTGCGGTCTTCGCAGCCCACCCATACGCCGGCGGCCAGCTGCGGGGTAATCCCCAGAAACCATCCGTCCGACTGGTCTTGCGTGGTGCCGGTTTTTCCGCCAATGGCGCCTTTCAGCATGTAGGTTCGGTGCAGCCCGCTCGCCGTACCGCTGTTTACTACGCCTTGCAGCAGGTTGGTCATGAGGTACGCCGCCTGCTCGCTGATGGCTTCGGTCGTTTGCGTGGCGCCAAAAACGGACAGCACGTTTCCGTTGCGGTCTTCGATGCGGGTCACCATGGTGGGCATTACGCGAACGCCTTTGTTGGCAAAGGTGGCGTAGGCGTTCACCATTTCGTAGAGGGAGGCCTCTGCTGTGCCGAGGAATATTGAGCTTACCGGAGGGATATGGCTGGTTATGCCCATTTTGTGGCACAGGTCTACCATGTTTTGGGGGTTGAACTGCTTGATGAGCCAGGCCGAAATGTTGTTTACGCTGAGCGACAGGCCCCACTTGAGCGTCACCATTTTCCCGTCGTAGGCCGTTGGCGAGGCGTTTTTTGGCGTCCAGGTGGAGTCGCCCACGGCAAAGGTTTGGGGGATGTTGGGCACTCGGTAGCAGGGGTGAAAACCCTCCTGCATGGCGAGCGTGTACAGGAATGGCTTGATGGTGGAGCCTACCTGCCGCTTGCTCTGCCTCACCAGGTCGTACTTGAAGTACTTGAAGTTGGGGCCGCCCACGTATGCCTTAATGTAGCCCGTATGCGGGTCCATGGCCATAAATCCGGCGCGCAAAAAGGATTTGTAGTACTTGAGGGAATCTAAGGGCGACATCCGCACGGTTGCCTCGCCTTTCCAGGTAAAAATGACCATTTCTACCGGCGTGCGGAAGTTTGCCATAATCTTGCTCATAGACCATCCGGCGAGGCGGAGCACGCGGTATCGCTCGGTTTGCTTAATGGCGCGGGTGATGTACTCCTGCTCCTGCTCGCTGCTGATGTTGTTGCCGAAAATGCGCCCTTTTTTCATCCTTATTTCTTCGTTGAGCGCCGGCTGGAGGCTGTTTTTGAGGTGCGCCACCAGCGCTTCTTCGGCGTACTGCTGCATGGTTGAGCTTACGGTGGTGTAGATTTTCAGCCCGTCGCGGTTTACGTCGTAGGGCACGTTGCCGGGTTTTTTGTTTTTGTGGCACCAGCCGTAGAGGGGGTTTTTTTCCCACTCTATCGAATCGGCCAGGTAGTCTTCTTTGGTGGCGTATCGGGCGCGCTCGGGCTGCCGGGCGGTCATGGTCTGGCGCACGCGCTCGCGGAAGTAGGTGGCCAGGCCGGTGTTGTGGTCTTTTTGCTGGTATTTGAGGGCGATGGGCGCTTCGCTGTGCACGAGGTACCCTTCGTAGGTAAGGTATCCGGCGCGCACCATTTGGCGCAGCACAAAGTTGCGGCGCTGCAGGGCGTTGTTGGGGTTGCGTACGGGGCTGTAGCGCGTGGGGGCGTTGACCACGCCGGCCAGCAGCGCCGCCTCCTCTACGTTGAGCTGCAGGGGGTGCTTGTCGAAAAAGGTGGCTGCGGCGGCGCTTATCCCAAAGGCGTTGCTCCCAAAGGGGATAACGTTGAGGTACATGGCTACGATTTCGTTTTTGGTGTAGTTGCGCTCCAGCTTTACCGCCGTAATCCACTCCTTAAACTTGGCGATGAGCAGCGAGCTGTACTTGTCGAATGCGCTGCTGTACTCGTTGGTGTTGCGGGGGAAGAGGTTTTTGGCCAGCTGCTGCGTAATGGTGCTGCCGCCGCCCTGGCTTCGGTCGCCCATCGCCACCGTGCGTATCGCCACGCGCATCAGCCCTCGCAAGTCTATGCCAAAGTGGCTGGCAAAGCGAACGTCCTCCGTGGCAATCACCGCCTTTACGAGGTTGGGCGAAAGGTCTTCAAAGCTGATAAACGAGCGATTTTCGACGTGAAAGGTGCCCAGCAGCTTCCGGTCGGCGGAGTACACCTCGGAGGCTACGTTGCTTTTGGGGTTTTCGAGCTCTGCAAAGGTGGGCATAAAGCCAAAGTACTCCTGGTTGACCAGCGTGAGCATAGCCGCCAAAAAAATGGCCGGAGCTACAATTAAGCTCCAGAGAATGGCGACAAACCAAATCTTCTGCATCTTTTTATTTTTCGTCATAACTTACAAATCACTATTTTTGTGCCCCAAAAGTAGGCTTTAATTCAGTAGGCTGCCCCAGCAATAATGTTAAATATCAGTTAAAAATTTTGAACGTACAAGTTTTAATATGTTACTTTGCAGTCTAATTCGGAAAGGCAAATCCGAAGCTTGAAAAATTTGAAAAACGATGTTGTCGCCCATGACGACCAACAATACGTGCGCCTTGAGTTTCATGGGTTGTCGTCAAACTTGTAAATAGTCAGTTAATGTCAGAAAACTTAGTCATTGTTGAGTCGCCGGCCAAGGCGAAAACGATAGAAAAATTCTTAGGCAAGAACTACCTTGTCATATCCAGCTTTGGGCACATCCGCGATTTGCCGAAAAAAGACATGAGCGTCGATTTTCAGCACGGCTACCAGCCGCAGTACGTCATTTCGGAGGGGAAGGAAAAGGTTGTTGCCGAGCTGCGCAAGCACTCCAAAACCGCCAAAACGGTATGGCTGGCCTCCGATGAAGACCGCGAAGGGGAGGCCATTGCCTGGCACCTGCAGGAGGCGCTCCACTTGGAGCCACAAAAGGTGCGGCGCATCGTGTTTCACGAAATCACAAAGGACGCCATCCTCAACGCCATTGAGCACCCGCGCACCGTTGACCTCAACCTGGTGAACGCGCAGCAGGCGCGCCGCGTGCTCGACCGCTTAGTGGGCTACGAGCTGTCGCCCATTCTGTGGAAAAAAATTAAGGCCTCCCTCTCCGCAGGGCGCGTGCAGTCTGTGGCGGTGCGCCTCGTGGTAGACCGCGAGCGCGAAATAATGGCCTTTAGCGCCGCCGGATTTTTTAAGATTGCCGGCGTATTCTTTGCCGACAAGGCGCAGGTTAAGGCCGACGTGGCAAAAAAGTTTAGCAGCGAAAAGGCCGCGCTCGAGCTGCTAAAAAAATGCCTGAACGCCACCTTCATGGTCGAAGCTATCGAAAAGAAGCCGGCCAAAAGAACGCCCACCGCGCCCTTCACCACCTCCACCCTGCAGCAGGAGGCCAGCCGAAAGCTGGGCTACTCGGTGAGCCAAACCATGGCGATTGCCCAGCGCCTGTACGAAGCCGGCTACATTACCTACATGCGCACCGATTCGGTAAACCTTTCGGAGCAGGCGCTCGGCGCGGCAAGGGAGGCCATCACCGAAATGTACGGCGAAAAGTACCTCCACACGCGGCGCTACACCACCCAGTCGAAGGGCGCGCAGGAGGCGCACGAGGCCATCAGGCCATCGTACATGAAAAACCAAACCGTAGACGCAAGCCCCCAGGAAAAGCGCCTCTACGAGCTCATCTGGAAGCGCACCATCGCCTCGCAGATGAGCGACGCCTCCCTCGAGCGAACCATCGTGACCATCGGCGTGTCGGGAACGGCAGAAAAGTTTGTGGCCACCGGCGAGGTGATGCTCTTTGACGGATTCCTCAAGGTCTACATGGAATCGCAGGACGACGAAAGCGACGCCGACAGCGCGGGATTGCTCCCCGCCATGCGGGTAGGCCAAATCTTGGAGCCCGAAAAAATTGTCGCCACCCAGCGCTTTACGCAGCGACCGCCGCGCTACACCGAGGCCATGCTGGTGAAAAAGCTCGAAGAGCTGGGCATCGGGCGCCCCTCAACCTACGCGCCCACCATTTCGACGGTCATTACCCGCGGCTACGTGACCAAGGAAGACCGCGAAGGGCAAATACGCCCCTACAAGCAGCACACGCTCACGGGCGAAAAAATTATCGAAAAAACGCTGACGGAAAACACGGGCGCCGAAAAAGGAAAGCTTTTCCCCAGCGACGTGGGCATGGTGGTTACGGACTACCTCGTGGAGCACTTTCCCAGAATCATGGACTACAGCTTTACCGCCAAGGTGGAGGAGGAGTTTGACGAAATTGCCGAGGGAAAAATTGTGTGGAGCAAAATGATAGACGACTTCTACCGGCTGTTTCACGAGCGGGTGGAGGATGCGCTTCAAAATTCGCAGCGGGCCACCGCCGAGCGCAGGCTGGGCGTAGACCCCAAGACGGGAAAGGAGGTCATTGTGCGCATTGGCCGCTTTGGGCCGCTGGCGCAGCTGGGCGAAAGCGAAGGCGAACAAAAGCCGCAGTACGCCAACCTGCGCAAGGGGCAGCTCATAGAATCCATTACGCTCGATGAGGCGCTCACGCTATTTGAGCTGCCGCGTACCCTTGGCGAATACGAGGAAAAAACGGTCTCCGTTGGCGTAGGGCGCTTTGGCCCCTACGTGCGGCACGACGAAAAGTACACCTCCCTTAAGCGAAACGTAGACGACCCCATGACCATCACCCTCGAACGCGCCATAGAGCTCATCGAGGAAAAGCGGAAGATGGAGCGCGAAAGGGTGATAAAAACTTTTGCCGCAAACCAGGAGCTGCAGGTGCTCAACGGACGCTTTGGCCCCTACCTCGCCTGCGCCGGCGTAAACTACAAGCTGCCAAAGGACATTGAGCCGTCTGCGCTGACCTACGAGGACTGCGTGGAAATCATGTCGCAGCAGGAAAGCACCGCGCCGCGAAAATCGCGCTTTGCCAAAAAAACAGCCGCCGCAAAGCCAAGGCCAAAGCCCAGCCCCGAAACGGAAAATGTGGTGACGGCAAAAACAGCCGCCGCCGCAAGAAAAACAGCCGCCGCCACCACCAAAACGGCGGCAGCAAAGAAAACCGCCGCCGCCACAGCAGCAAAGAAAGCGGCAGCAGCGCAAAAAAAATCGAAGTAAATTTCGCCGCCGGAGCGCCGCCGGGTCGCTGTTTTTTTTTGGCAGCAAGAGATAAACGCTTTCCTACCCTTAGCGCGCGGCGGGCAGGAGGATGGTGAATGTGCTGCCCTCGCCCTCTTTGCTTTGGATTTTCAGGCTCCCCCGATGCAGCTTGATGATTTCGCGCGACAGGCTCAGCCCAATGCCCGTGCCGTGCTTTTTGGTGCTGAAGAAGGGGATAAAAATCTTGTCGCGCACCTCGGGCGAAATGCCGCATCCGTTGTCCGCCACCGCTATGTAGAGGAGGCCTTCGTGGGTGGCTCCGGCCGCGAGGACAATGCGCGGCGCGGGCTTTTCTCTTACGGCGTAGGCGGCGTTCGTTATAAGGTTGATGACCACCTGCTCCATCAGCCCCCGGTCGATGCTCGCCGCCGGCAGCCGCCTGTCTGCGCTTACCTCAAAGGATATGTTTTTTTGCTTCAGCAGCGGCTCCATGAGCTGGCGAATGGCGTGAAGCATCTGCGGCAGGCTCTCTCCCTTCAGGTCGGGGACAATCGTTTTGCTGAGGCTCCGGTAGGTGTCGGCAAAGCGCAGCAGGCTTTCGCTCCGGCGGTGGATGGCGTCCATGGCAAAGGCGATGTCTTCAAAGTCGGGGTTTGCCGCTGCGTCGGCCTCGAGGCGCAGGCTTTCGAGGCGCTTCTTCAGCGTGTCGGCAAGGGAGGCCACCGGCGCAATGGAGTTCATTATTTCGTGGGTCATCACGTTCAGCAGGCTTTTCCACGCGCTGGCCTCAACCTCTTCGAGGGTGGCATGGATGTTGTGCAAGGCGATGAGCTTGTAGGTTTTCCCGTCGGTTTGGAAGAGGTGGGCGTTGACGAGCGTTTTGACCGATTGGCTTCGCACGGTTACCGTGATGAGGCGGCTGTGGCCTGTTGGGATGTCGCACAGCTCGCGGTAGAGCGTTTCCCGCCGCGATTTCAGCCAGCCGATGTTGGCGATTAGCGGAATGTCGAACATGGTTTTGAAGGATTCGTTCAGCCAGAGGATGTCGTTCGTTTCCAGGTTGTAGGCCAGGATGCCGGCGTCTATCAGCGCCATTATTTTGCGGAGGTGCTGCTGCTGCAGCTCGCTCTCCCTGCTCAGCGCGCGAAACGCGCTGCTTATTTCGTTAAAGTAGCGGTAGAAGTCGTTTCCTTGCCATCCGGTTTGCTCGGAGTACCGCTTCGAGAAGTCGCGGTAGCGCGCCGCCTCCGCGAAGTGGTGCACATCCCTGAAAAATTTGCCTACGCGGCCGGCGGCGTAAAAAAACAGCGCCAGCGCCACAGCGCCCAGCAGCAACCCCAGCGCGAAATGCCGCGCCAGGAGCCAGCCGCAGGCTACGCCCAGCGCTGCGGCGAGCAGAAACAGGAGCGATATGTAGTAGCCGTGCTTCATGGCGCCGATTCCAGCCGTTTCAGGTGGCAAAACATCAGCTCGCCCGTTTGCTCGTTGCGCAGGTGCATGCCGCTGCCTTCGCAGTATCGGTACGATTTGCACGAGGCGCAGGCGCCGGTTTTCGTCCAGCTTCTGTCTCTGAACACCTGGTAGCGATGCTGCCATACGTCGGCAAAGCTGTCGCGATAAATATTTCCCTGAATAAAGTTCGCCCGCAGGTTTGGGCAGGCCGAAATGGAGCCATCTGCCAGAATGGAGGCAATGGAGACGCCTGCCCGGCAGTAAAACAAGCTGCCGCGCACCTCGCCCTCGTAGCGGCCCAGGAAGCCCTCGCATCCGTAGCTCAGCGCAATTTTCCCCTCCCTCCGCGTTTGCCGGATAAAGTCGAGCAACGCCTTAAAGGATTGAGGCTCGAGCTGCAAGTCCTCCTGCATTTTTGCCCTGCCGATGGGGAATATCGTAAAAATGCGCCACTCCTTCACGCCCGCTTGGCGGAGCAGCTCCTTCAGGGGCGCCAGCTCATCAAAATTTTTCCGGTGGACGCAGGTAACCACGTCGAAGCGAACGCCGGGCGTTTTGGCCAGCAGCTCAACGGCGCGAAGCGCCAGCCGGTAGCTTTTTGCCGAGCCGCGCAGCCAGCTGTGCGACGCCTCCAACCCGTCGAGGCTCACGGTTACGGAGCGTAGCCCCGCGAGCAAGAGCGATTGCAGCCGGCGCTCGTCCAGCAGCATGCCATTCGTAGCCACTCCCCACGGAAACTCCCGCCGGTACAGCTCCCGCCCGATGAGCTCGACGTCTTTTCGCACCAGCGCCTCCCCGCCGGTGAGCACAATCATGGTTTTGTGGGGGTCAACAAGGCCTTTCAGCTCGTCGAGCGCCTTGAGGAAGTCTTCGGCGGGCATATCCCCAACGCCGGCCTCGCTGCGGCATTCGCTGCCGCAGTGAAGGCACTGCAGGTTGCAGCGCAGCGTACACTCCCACAGGATGTACCTGAGCGGGTGCAGCCGGCTTGCATTTTTCCGGTACCGGCGGAGCAGCTCCAGCGCCAGCTTTGTGCGGAATGGTAGCCTCGCTGCGCTCATTCTTTCGGGCGAAGCTCCACGTTTACCTCCTTGCCGGCTTCGCCGCTGTGCCAATTTCCGGTTTTGCCGACAAAGGTGGGGTCGATAAAATAAACGGTACGGGTGGTATCGCGAAATGCGCCGTTGGCCGCCCCGTCGACGTCGGAAAAGGTAAGGCGGTAGGTCTGGTCTTCGGGAACCGCGCCTCGCGACAGCACGCGGTACTGCCCGCCATCGTCCGTAGCGGTCGAATCGGCTTTGGAGAACACGTCGCGCCCGCCATCGTCCATACCGACCAGCCGGTGCATGGCCACGGCTATGCCTTTCACCGGCTGGCCGGCGCTTGAGGATACCCTTCCGCTGATGATAAAATCGGCCGAAGGCGTGCCGTATTCGTCCGGCCCAACGATAGCGCACCCAAATCCCAGCAGGGATAGCAGCGCTGAGATAGCGGCATTGCAGGCAAGTAAAATTTTTTTCATATCGCGCTATTTTTTATTTTTCAACCGTTTTTCATCCTTCACACGCCATGTTTTTCCAGCCTCCGGTAGAGGGCGGCTCTCGTAAGCCCCAGGTCTTTTGCGGCTTTGGAGATGTTTCCGCCGTGCTTTTCGAGGGCGTGGAGAATGGTTTTGCGCTCTATCGCTTCGAGGTTCCAGGTAGGGGCGGCCTGTTCGTCCGCCGGTTTTTGTTCGAGGGGCGAAAAAACGACGTCGTCGGGCTGCAGCACCTTTCCGTTCGACATGATCACCGCCCGCTCCATGGCATGTTGCAGCTCGCGCACGTTGCCCGGATAGTGGTAGCGGCGCAGCTTTGCCTTTGCGCGCTCCGAAATGGCCAATTCGGGTTTTGCGTATTTCCCGGCATACCTGCGCAGAAAATGTTCGGCCAGCAGGAGGATGTCGTCGCCGCGCTCCCGCAGGGGGGGCGCGGTTATCTCCACCGTGTTGAGGCGGTAAATGAGGTCTTTGCGGAAGCGCTGCTCGTTGGCCAGCTCGGCAAAGGGCACGTTGGTGGCGGTAATGAGGCGGATGTCGACGGGTGTAGGCGCGTTGGCGCCGAGCCGGACGATTTGCCGGTTTTGCAGCACCGTGAGCAGCTTGGCCTGCTGCGGCAGGGAGATATTCCCGATTTCGTCCAAGAACAGCGTACCGCCGTTGGCCGATTCTATCAGGCCGGTGCGGTCTTCGCGGGCGTCGGTAAAGGCGCCTTTTTTATGCCCAAAGAGCTCGCTCTCGAACAGGGTTTCGGTCAGCGCACCCGCGTCGACCTTTACGAAGGGCTTGTGCCTGCGGAGCGAAGCCTCAAAGATGGCCTGTGCGATGAGGTCTTTTCCGGCGCCGTTTTCGCCCAGGATGAGCACGCTGGCGTCGGTGGGTGCAATTTTTTCCAGCTTGCGGAGCAGGGCTTTCATGGCGTCCGATTCGCCAAGCATGCCCGGCGCTGGCCTGTCGCCCGCGCCGTCCGGCCTTTTCTCCAACGCTTCGCGCTTGTTTACCGTTTCGTTCAGCGTGCGGAGGAGGTTTTCGTTGTGCCAGGGCTTTACCAGGAAGTCGTCGGCGCCCGCCTTCAGCGATTTTATGGCCAAATCGATGTCGGCATAGGCGGTAATCATGATCACCTTCACCTTGGCGCTCCAGCTTTTCACCTGTCGCAGCCAGTAAATGCCCTCGTTGCCGGTGTTCATGGAGGTAACAAAGTTCATGTCGAGCAGCAGGACGTCGAAGTCGTTTTCGGTGAGCAGCCGCCGCAGATTTTCGGGGTTAGATTCCGTAACGATGCGCTTCGCCTCCGGCTTGAGCAGGAGGCGGACGGCGGTGAGGATGTCCTTGTCGTCGTCCACCACGAGAATATTGGCTTGGCGGAGAAACACTTTTTTTTTTAGCGAAGAACTAATGAGCTGTTTTTTTTTTAGCCTGCGGGCTTACACGGCGGAAGCAGGCCGGCAAATCATCCGCCCGTCTCCCCCCATTGGCTGCAAATGTATTCATTTTTTTTGGTTTTACCGCTATTTGCGTGGAGGTAGAACGCTAAAAATATGATGAAATGAAAAATAAGCGGGGGCGTCGAGGGAGGCGAAGCCGCCTTCGACGACCCTGCCAATGAAGAAATTCTCTACAACCTCATTTTTAATCAAATTACACGTGTATTTTAGCGCTGCTTTGCGGCGCAAAGGCACGCCATTTTTACCTGTATAATTTGCGCAATCTGCGCGGATCGCATACTCCCCTACTAAAACATCGGCAATAATCATTTAAATCAAAAAAAAACGAGATCAGAGAGCCTGTGAGCAACCCGTATATTTCCCCCTACAAGCTTTTGCCGAAAAAATTCATTTGCTTATGCGTAATCCCCGAAATTTCATGCTAACTTTGTAGCCAAAAAAACGAAGCGGAAGTGAAATTGGAGAAAGGCAGCCGCAGAATTTCGCTTTGGCAATTCGTACTTTCGCCACATCATTACATTACATAAAACCATTTACGCCATGCTGAATAAGATTTATACCGCTCTGTTTGTTGTCTATTTTACGGCGTCGGCGCCGGTGCTGGTGCTCATTTCGGCGGCGCTGTTCGCGCTCCTTTTTCCCGTAGACCCAAAGCGCAAGGTGCAGCATCTATTTTCTCGGTTCATCTCTGCGCAGTACCTTTTTTTTCTGCTGCTTTGCCGGGTGGTGGTAAAGGGTCGGGAGCACGTAGCAAAGGGGCAGCCCTACGTGATAACCTCCAACCACCAGTCGATGCTGGACATCATGCTGCTCTACAACGTCCCGCTGTACTTCAGGTGGGTATCCAAGAGGGAGACGTACCGCATGCCGCTCGTTGGGCAGCTGCTGAGGCTGCACGGGGATGTGAGCATCAGGCGCGGCGACCCCGGGAGCGCGCGAAAAATGATGCAGGATTGCTCCGCGCTGCTCCGGCAGCGCATCTCCATCATGATATTTCCCGAAGGGACGCGCTCCAAAACCGGCCAGGTGGGACGATTTAAGGAGGGGGCATTTGCGCTGGCAAAGGCCAACAGCGTACCCGTTCTTCCCGTTGTTATCGACGGCTCGCGCTCGTTTTTCGGCGGCAAGGGCTGGGGGTTTAACGTCCGGCAGCTGTTTCAGGTAACCATTTTGCCGCCCATTTCGGCCGAAGAGGTAGCCCGTATCGACGTCAAGGCGCTTCAGGAAAAGGTGCACCGGATGACATGCGACGAGCACAGCCGGATGCTCGCTATAGGAAACCTCTAAAAACCCCAAGCGCTGCGTTACGCTCCTCCGGCAAAGCGCTCATTTACCTTAGTAAACTCCGCTTTTGCCTTAGTCGCAAGCCTTGATTTTGGGTTTTTTAGAGGTTTCCTATATCAGCCCCGACGCCTTGAAGAGGTAAACGCCAAGCGTAATGGTAAAAATGGAGAGCAGCGAGCTTAGCAGCAGAATACCGGCGGCGAGGTCAGCATCGGCGTCCATTTTGCTCGCCATGATGTAGCTCGCCACGGCGGTGGGTACGCCAAACAGCACAAACAGCACCAGCAAATCTTCTCCGCTAAACCCGAGCGCATTGCGCAGGAGGAAAGCGCCCCCCACAAGTATGAGCGGGCTTACCACCAGCTTTATGGCGGTGGCCGCTATCATCTTTGGCAGCCCCTTCAGCAGGGTGCGCGAGCTGATGGACGCGCCAATGGCCAGCATGGCCAGCGGGTTGGCCAGCTCGGCCAAATACCTCACGGTGGTGGCAACCACCTTGGCGTCCGGACAGGTGAACAGCGGAATACGAAAAATCGAAAAGGGTAGCCCAAGCAGAATGCCAATGATAAGCGGGTTGCGCACGATGCCTGTCGCCGCTTTCCGGAGGGTTCTGCGCTGGGGCTGCCGGCTGCGAAACGTCAGCAGCGCCACCGACAGGATGTTGTAGACAGGCACCACAAACGCCGTGAGCAAAATTCCCTTGCCCGTATGCCCCAGTATATTGGCGATGAGCATTAGCCCCACTATCGCATAGTTCCCCCTGAAAGCCCCCTGCACAAACGCCCCGATAGCCGCCTTGTTCTTGATAAAAAGCGCTGCGCCCAGCCACGTCAGGGCAAAGGTGAGGATGGTGCCGCCTACGCCGTAGATGACGAACAGGGGCTGAAAAGCTTGCGCTATGGTAGCCTGCGCCATCTCGCGGAACAGCATGGCCGGAAACGCCACGTTGAAGGCAATGGTGTTGAGGGCTCCCACAACGCTCTGCGGCAGCATGCCGCGCTTTTTGAGAAGCCAGCCTACTCCAATGAGCAAAAAAATGGGAAATACGCTGTTGGCGCTAAAAAGAAAGGCGGACATGACGAATTTTAAAATCAGGCGTTCAACAAAGCTGCCGGTTTGGGCGCTGCATTAGCGGGCTTGCAGCAGCATGAGGTCGGCTAAGGCGATGGCGGTTGCCGCCTCTACGACTACCGGAGCGCGAAGCGCAATGCAGGCGTCGTGCCGTCCCCGGATGCGCAGCTCGCCAACCCTGTCCTTGCCGAAGTCAAACGTTTGCTGAGGTGCGCTAATGCTTGCCGTAGGCTTTACCGCCACGCGAAATACGAGGTCGTTGCCGTTGCTGATGCCGCCGTTTACGCCGCCTGCGTGGTTTGTTTTTGTTTTGCCGCAGGGCGACACAATGGGGTCGTTGTGCTCGCTGCCCTTTTGCTGCGCCGCCGCAAAGCCGCTGCCGAACGCTACCCCGCGCACTCCCGGAATGGCAAATACGATGTGGCTCACGAGCGACTCTACCGAATCGAAAAAAGGCTCTCCCCAGCCCACGGGCATGTTTCCAACTACGCACTCCAGCAGGCCTCCGAGCGAATCGCCGCCGGCAATAGCCTCCTCCAGCGCCGCGCTGTGGGCGCCGTACTTGGCGCCGCCTATCTCCAGGATGGTGGAGGTTACGGTGGCGCTGCCCAGCAGCTTTTTTGCAATCACGCCTGCGGCCACCAGGGCCAGGGTAAGCCGCCCGGAGAAGTGCCCGCCGCCTCGGTAGTCGGCATGGCCGCCAAACTTGTGCGCCGCAACGAAGTCGGCGTGTCCGGGGCGGGGATGGGACAGCAGCTCGGCGTAGTCGCCCGAGCGCGTGTTTTCGTTCCGAAAAAGGATGGCTATGGGCGCTCCTGTGGCTTTGCCCTCAAACACGCCGGAGAGCAGCTCCGGCACGTCGCGCTCGGCGCGGGCGGTGGTGCCGCGAGCCCCGCTTTGCCGACGCTGCAAATCAAGCGTAAAGTCGGATGGCTGCAGGGGTGTGCCCGCAGGACAGCCGTCTACGCACGCGCCTACGCACGCGCCGTGCGATTCGCCAAAAAGACTTACCCTGAATTTTCGTCCAAAAGTATTCATTGAGTGGTTTGCATCGAGTGGTTGTTTTCATGAAGCGATTTTCATGAAGTGATTTTCATGAAGCAATTTTCACGTGAAGCGATTTTCACGTGGGGTGATTTTCACGTGGGGTGATTTTCATGGAGTGGCTGTAGCCGGCGGGAGCGTATGGGTTTCTGCTTAATTAGCAGGCACAAAAAAAGCTCAAGCAAATCCAAGAGTGCTTAAGCTTTTTTGTACATGTCATCATCCGGTTTGAGAGCGCTCCGGACAGCCTGATAGCCCGTCAAGCCGGCTATCTTAGCCGCTGAGGTCGGCAGCATTAAATGCCCAACACCCAAGCCTGCCCTCCTTCTTCGCCGGAAAAGTCTTCCTCTTCTTCCTCTTCTTCTTCGTCGTCCTCCTCGCCTTCATCCTCTGCGCCGGTATCCTCCTCCAGGTCGGTATCTTCCTCGTCATCCACGTCTTCTTCGTCCTCCTCAAGGCTACCGCCGCCGCCGCCGCCCAGCTGGCTTTTCACGCTGCTGAGCGTTGAGGCCGCCGATTCGTAGGAGCCGAAGCTTCCTCCAACGCATACATAGCTCCAGCCGCCGTTGCGCACGATTTGCGCGTCGCTAAAGGTTGAGCGCATGGTTCTGAGGTAGCCGTTAGCGTTGTCTCTGTACCTAAAGCTGCCCACCACTACGTAGTAGGTAGACGGTTGTGAAGATTCCGGCTCAAAGTTGCTTGCCAAGGCCAAGGCAATAGAGTCTTCGCGAGCCTTGATTTGTAGCTCCAAAATGCGCTGCTCGTCTGCTCTTCGGATGCTGTCTTGCCGCATACGAAGTACTTCTAATGATTGAGCGTCTTTTTTGCTGTTGCGGCAACCGGAAGACGTAACAGCCAAAGCTCCAACGAGGATGATCAAAACTTTTCTCATAATTTTGTGGAATGAGTTTATGGTATTGTACTTTATTTTTCGACAGAAAAATCACCACAAAAGTAGTACTTATTTCGTACAAAACAAAATCTTAGCATTTTTTATGGAGATTTTTTTTGTTTAGGTTTTTCAGATTTTAGGTGTCAATGCGGGCATACTTTGCGTGTGTTTCAATAAAATCGCGGCGCGGCGCGACGTCGTCGCCCATGAGCATGGAAAAAATTCGGTCGGCTTCGACGGCGCTTTCGATGCTCACCTGCCGCAACGTTCTAAATTCCGGATTCATGGTGGTATCGGCAAGCTGCTCGGCGTTCATTTCGCCAAGGCCTTTGTAGCGCTGCACGTGCACGCCGGCATCCTTACCTTTTCCTATTTCCTCTACGGCTGCCCGCCGCTGGTCTTCTGTCCAGCAGTATCGCTCCTGCTTGCCTTTTTTAACCTGGTAGAGCGGCGGCGTGGCGATGTAGAGGTGGCCGTTTTTGATGAGGTCTACCATGTAGCGGAAAAAGAAGGTCATGATGAGCGTTGCGATGTGGCTGCCGTCCACGTCGGCGTCGGTCATGATGATGACTTTGTAGTAGCGCAGCTTGGAGAGGTTGAGCGCCTTGCTGTCCTCCTCTGTGCCAATGGTAACGCCAAGCGCGGTGAAAATGTTTTTGATTTCTTCGCTGTCGAAAATTTTATGCTCCATAGCCTTTTCGACGTTGAGGATTTTTCCGCGCAGCGGCAGGATAGCCTGAAAAGCCTTGTCGCGCCCCTGCTTGGCCGTTCCGCCGGCGGAGTCGCCCTCCACTAAGAAGATTTCGCATTTTTGGGGGTCGCGGTCGGAGCAGTCCGTGAGCTTGCCGGGCAGGCCTGCGCCCGAGAGCACCGATTTTCGCTGCACCATTTCGCGCGCCTTGCGGGCGGCCTGGCGAGCGGTGGCGGCAAGCACTACCTTGTCGATAATCGTTTTGGCGTATCGCGGGTTTTCTTCGAGGTAGTTGTCCAGCGCAACGCTCACGGCCTGCGATACGGCGGCGGTAACCTCGTTGTTGCCGAGCTTGGTTTTGGTTTGCCCCTCAAACTGAGGCTCCGCCACCTTTACGGAGATAACGGCGGTAAGCCCTTCGCGAAAGTCGGCGGGGTCTATCTCAAACTTTAGCTTGCTCAGCATGCCGCTTTTTTCGGCAAAGCTCTTGAGCGTGGTGGTGAGCCCGCGGCGAAAGCCCGACAGGTGCGTCCCGCCCTCTATCGTGTTGATGTTGTTTACGTAGGAGTGCACGTTTTCGGTGTAGCCGGTGTTGTATTGGAGCGCTATTTCGACCGGTATGCCGTTCTTTTCGGTTTCGAGGTAGATGGGTTTTTCGATGAGCTTTTCGCGGCTGGCGTCGAGGTAGCAGACAAACTCTTTGAGGCCTTCCTGCGAAAAAAAGGTGTCGCTTTTGGATGCTGACGCCTCGGCTGCGGCGGCGGGCGTTTCGTCGCGCTTTGCCGCGCGCTTGTCGGTAATGCTGAGCGTTATTCCCTTGTTGAGGAAAGCCAGCTCGCGCAGGCGGCTCGCCAAAATATCGTAGCTGAACTCTGTTGTTTGGGTAAAGATTTCGGCGTCGGGCTTAAAGGTGATGACGGTTCCGCGCAGGTTTGTAGCGCCCACCTCCTCAATGTCGCCCTGGGCTACACCCCGGCTAAAGGCCATGCGGTAGGCTTTACCGTCGCGGCGCACTTCGGCCAGCAGGCTTACCGACAGGGCGTTGACGCACGAAACGCCAACCCCGTGCAGCCCGCCGGAAACCTTATAGTTGCTCTTGTCGAATTTGCCGCCGGCGTGCAGCACCGTGAGCACCACCTCGAGCGCAGATTTGCCTTCCTCCGGCATGAAGCCGACGGGGATGCCCCGCCCGTCGTCGGTTACAGTAATGGAGCCGTCGTCGTTGATGCAAACGTCTATGTTTTTACAATATCCCCCAAGCGCCTCGTCTATGGAGTTGTCTACCACTTCGTAAACGAGGTGGTGCAAGCCTCTTGAGCCAACGTCGCCAATGTACATGGAGGGACGCATGCGAACCGCCTCCAACCCCTTAAGTACCTGAATATTGCTTTCCGAGTATTCTTCTGATGATTTTTGTTCCTCTGTTGACATGTCTTAGTATTTTAGTCCAAACGGTGGCAAAATTACCAAAAATTACCTCACGAAGGGTAGAAAAAACAGCTAATTTATGAACAGCAAGGGATTATTACTGACGTTTCGTAGCGGATTTACAATTGAGAATTGAGAATTGAGAATTGAGAATTTGAAAGCATCCGTACCCTTTCGCAAAAACTCGAATACGGCGGGTTCTCTTTCTCTCCGTAGGCCGTCCCGCAGGGACGACACTTGATTAACCGTATGCTTTAGCAGACGGATACGGCGGACTCGCTTCCCTCTCCCTCTTCCTCTCCCCAGAAAACGCCTCCGGCCTTTTCAAGTGCCGTCCCCATGCGGGACGGCCCGGATGCCTGCTCGCTGCGCGCTTGCTCCGTATGCTAAAGCATACGGTTAATCGAGTGCCGTCCCATGCGGGACGGCCTGCGGAGAGAGCGCGGGGGATGTCGTAGCGTATTTGCAAGGCTGGAGCCTTGCTTTTAACCCGACGTAGCGTGGACGCTACGCCGAGCGGGCGGGCGAACCCCGCCCCTACGCGCAATTCGCAATTTTCTCGTTTACAGCGATTTGAAATTTAAAGTTCAAAATTTTGGAGAAAATTTCTGAGCTTTTCTCTGCAAATAGCGCAGCCGATGCGCACACGGCGACTCTCCGGCGCCAGCAACTCTTAGTTCTTAGTTCTTAGTTCTAAGTTCTTAACTCTCTTACACACACACACACCCTGCGGGAATGCAAAATGTAAAATGCAAAATGTAAAATGCAAAATGCAGCACGCGCCATTTTGCATTCCCGCAGGGTACGCGCGCGCCATTCTGCATTTTGCATTCCCGCAGGGCGCACGCCATTACGCTCGGCTACACCTAATTTTAATAACAAAACAACCTCAGTAGCAGAGCGATATAATAGAAATAGCAACCTCATTAATGTAAATAATTTATAATCAGCACAATACTTGCTATACCATACAATTTATGACATCACCGCAGATTTTTATGATTTACGCAGCTGAAGAAAGGGCTAAAAATCTGCGTAAATCATAAAAATCCGTGTCATCTGCGTGCTAAAAAAGGCCAATCGCAGCTTTCAGGCCGTGCGGTCGGGTTCCCTTGCGCTATTTCTTCACTATTTTTGCCGTTTTGCCGCCGGCCTTCATGATGTACATTCCGGTGGGCAATGCAGAAATATCGACGGTCGTTTGCGCTCCTGTCTGGGTGAAAGCGGCCACTACCTCCTCCTGTAAATTGTAGATTAGCAATTTTCCATTGTTCGCAGCCCACTGGTCGTTGGTAACGGTGAGGTGGTTGTTGGCCGGATTAGGGTACACCTGCAGCGCCTGAGATGCAGCGCTTGTCCCCGCCACGGCGGTTGGCTTGGCGGCCAGCTGCGCCTGCAAATCGCTGATGGTGCTATTGGCCGCCGCCAGCTGCGCCTGCAAATCGCCGATGGCGCTGTTGGCCGCCGCCAGCTCTTCCTCCAATTGGGCTATGGTCGAATCGTTGGCAAGGCAGCCGGCCAGCTGCGCTTGCAGGTCGCCAATTGCGCCGTTGGCAGCCGCCAGCTGCAATTGCAGGGCGGCGGCGGCATCGTGCAGGCGGAGCGTGTCGCGCTCCAGGTCGCCAATTGCGCCGCTGGCAGCCGCCAGCTGCGCTTGCAGGGCGGCGGCGGCATCGTGCAGGCGGAGCGTGTCGCGCTCCAGGTCGCCAATCGCGCCGCTGGCAGCCGCCAGCTGCGCTTGCAGGGCGGCGGCGGCATCGTGCAGGCGGAGCGTGTCGCGCTCCAAGTCGCTAATTGCGCCGCTGGCAGCCGCCAGCTGCGCTTGCAGGGCGGCGGCGGCATCGTGCAGGCGGAGCGTGTCGCGCTCCAAGTCGCCAATTGCGCCGCTGGCAGCCGCCAGCTGCGCTTGCAGGGCGGCGGCGGCATCGTACAGGCGGAGCGTGTCGCGCTCCAGGTCGCCAATCGCGCCGCTGGCAGCCGCCAGCTGCGCTTGCAGGGCGGCGGCGGCGGCGTGCAGGCGGAGCGTGTCGCTTTTCAGGTCGCTATTCTCCGCCTGCGTAGCGCTGACTTGTCCTTGCAGGGTGGTAGCGAGATTGTACAAACGGAGCGTGTCGGCTATCAAGCTGTTTACCCGCTCCTCGCTGGGGCTGCCGGCGCGGTTTACCACTACCGTATAGGTCTGCTTGCCGCCATTTTCGGCGGTTACCTCAACGCCAAGAGCATTGGCGCCTACGCTTAGCGCTTTTGTACCTGCGCCGCTCACTTTTGCCCCGGTGTCGGCAGCAACGGCGACAAGCGCAATGCTCTCTACGCTATTGTACACGCTTGCTGTGTAGTAGGTAACATCTGCGCTGAAAGCGGGCGACAGGATACCCGGGCTTACGGTGAGGCTTTGCAGCGTAGCATCGGCGCTGAGCGGTATGCGGGTTACCACTACGGTGTACGTTTTGGTGGTTACGCCGTCTTTGGCTGTAGCAACAACCTCGAAGGTATTTTTGCCCACGCTCAGCGTCTTTGCTCCGGCGCCGCTCAGATATGCATCGGCGTCGTTGGCGGTTGCCGAAATGGTGAGGCTGCCCGTGAGGTAGGGCACGCTTGCCGCATACTCGGTAATGCCTGCGTCAAACGCGGGGGATAACGTTCCTTCGCTCAGGCTCAGGCTGCTTAGCGTGGCGTCTTTGGTGGTGGTTATGGTGGTGGCGCTATCCGTTGGCGCGGTTACGCAGGCGTTTTCGGTGGTGTAGTACACGCTCAGGCTCCCGGCAGTGTTTACGGCAACGCTGTCCCACCTGACGGACAAAAACCGCGTACCCTGCCCCATGAGGATGGCGCCTCCGCTCAGCGTCCAGGTGTAGCCGCTCATGCCGTTTTCGGTTTCGTAGGTGCACATTTCGCCGGTTGCGGGTTTCATATTTCCCGAAATGGACGGGTAGGTTTGCCGTATCGCTACCGCGCTGTCGGCGCCGCTGCCTGCCGTGCAGCCGCCGCTGCCGGTGTAGGTAACCGATATTTTCCCCTGGGCAACCGTGCAGCGCCACCTTACCTCCACCTCGCTGGTACCTGCTCCCGATACAATCTCACCGCCGGCAACGCTCCACTGGTAGCTGCTCATGCCGCTTTCGGTGGCGTACGTAGCGGTTTGGCCGGCGTAAGGCCGCATGTTGCCGGCGATGCTTGGCCGGACGCGCACCACGTTTACGTCCAGGCCTGCCCGCGTGCCGTTGCTATGCTCCACGCGCACCGTGCCGGTAGTGGTGATGTTGTCCCACTGCACCATAATGCTGCCGGAGCCTTGCCCCAGCACGATGGTACCGCCGGTTACCGTCCACGTGTAGTCCAACTGGCTGGCGTCGTCCTCGTAGGTTTTGGTAGCGCCGGCGCACACGTTCTCTTCGCCTGCCACTACGCCGTTGAACTTCAAAAACGGGCGGGTTTTTGCCTCCACAATGCCCCATACGGTATTAAAATCCCAGCCCACAAACATGCTTTTGTAGGTCATTCCCGCACCGGTAAGCCCCTGCACAACCGCAGTGCCAACGCTCGATACGTTGCCTATGCCCGACCCGCTCATCACTTCCGAGTCGAAGTAGCAGCGGGAGATATTGCTTGTGCTGCCGCCATTAATGTAGCCGATGCTTGCGCCGGTAGTACTAGAACCTCCGGTAGCTAAGCCTGTTGAATAGCAGCTGCTCACAGCATGGGATGAAGAGCTGCCATTTGCTTTATAGCCAATCAGTCCGCCGGAATAAGGAGCAGAAGAATTTCCCGTAGCATAGCAATTGTTGATAGCGCCGCTATTGTGATATCCAACTAGCCCGCCGGAATAATAAGAAGAAGAATTTCCCGTAGCATAGCAATTGTTGATAGCGCCGCCATTGTGATATCCAATTAGCCCGCCGGAATAATAATAAGAAGAAGCATTTCCCGTAGCATAGCAATTGTTGATAGCGCCGCCATTGTGACATCCAATCAGCCCGCCGGAATAAGTATTAGAAGAAGAAGAAGAAGAAGAAACATTTCCCGTAGCATAGCAATTGCTTACTGTTCCGCCGCTGTTATAACCAGCTAAACCGCCGCAATAAGCATTTGATGATGATGAAACATCTCCCGTAGCATGGCTGCTGCTTATTGTACCGGAATTATAGCCTATTAAACCACCATAATGATGCATACCTGTGCTATTATGATAATAATAAGCCACTCCCGCAGCATGGCAATTGCTTACTGTGCCTTCATTGTAGCCAGCCAAGCCGCCGGATACGCCTAAGCTGTCGATAGCCCCGCTGTTGTAGTCAAATAAGTTTCCTGTAAAGCCTGTAACTTTATAGCCGCCACCGTGTAAATGTCC
>JAIROF010000007.1 GCA_031257655.1 Prevotellaceae bacterium
GGCTTTCTTTCCTCCCCTTTCCTCCCCCTCGTTTCCTAACGAGGGGGAAATGGTCTTACCTGCGGACGAACGAATGCCCTCGTGTAACCTGCCTGCAAGGCAGGACATTCATAACCGCAGGTCGCTGACCTGCGGTTATGGCTGTCCTGCCTTTGCTCACCTTTTTTTATTTTTAAAGGTGTTCGCGAGCTCCGCTTCGCTCCGGTTCAGGCAGGGCGGCGCGACGGTCGCGGCCTGCCCGCAGGTCAACGACCTGCGGTTATGGCTGTCCTGCCTTTCAGGCAGGGCGCAATGCGGTGTATGCCCCCCGCAGGTCGCAGACCTGCGGTTATGTCTGTCCTGCCTTTCAGGCAGGGCGCAATGCGGTGTATGCCCCTGCGGTCGCTGACCTGCGGTTATGGCTGTCCTGCCGTTGCTCACCTTTTTTTATTTTTAAAGGTGTTCGCGAGCTCCGCTTCGCTCCGGTTCAGGCAGGGCGGCGCGACGGTCGCGGCCTGTCCGCAGGTCAACGACCTGCGGTTATGACCGAATTTTACTTTTGTATTGCACTCTATATCAGCGAAATAACTTAAAAAGTTAATTTTTGTAGCAACAGAATATTTCTCCTAAATATTTTTGTATTAAAGAAATAATTATTATGTTTGTAGCAAACTTAATAGCTGAATTATGCATATACAGCGCAACAAAAGCCGATCAGGGCGAAAACAAGCGCAACGCGGTATTAATCATCTTAATCCCATAAATCCCGTAAAATCCGAGTTCAGACAATCATCTTACTCCCATAAATCCCGTAAAATCCGAGTTCAGACAATAGCGGCGCAGCGCGGACGCTACGCATCTACCGTTAACGAATTTCACCTTTATATTGCACTCTATATCAGCGAAATAGCTTAAAGAATAGATTGTGATTGCGATAGCGAACCAAAAGTAGGAACAGATTGCTCCAAAATATTTAGTCAAATTGCTGTATATCTATAATTTAACAAAGTAAAATCCGTTAGAAAAATAGGGTGTGAATAAGGTTATCCCGCTACGCCGAGCGTGCCTGCGCCGAGCGTGCCTGCGCCTCACCGCGCATCGCGCCATTAACCATTAACCGTTAACCATTAACCATTATAATTAGAATTCTTCGTCAAAAACGATGATAACGTCGTTGCCGTTGTCTTCTTCGGGGTTTGATGCCTCCTTTTTGGGCGGTTTAGGTTTGGCGGCGGTATTTTTTTTCTTGTCATTTTTTTTCTTTTTTTCGGCAGCGGGCGGTGTTTGCTTTGCCGGCGGCCTGCTTTTTGCGGCAGGCGGCGAGGGCGTGCGCACGCGACCTGCCGCCGAAAAGTATTTGCTCCAGTACGCGTTGCTCAGGTCGGCAACGCTCACGCCCTTTGAGGTGGAGGCGTGCAGGAACTTGCCCTTGGCCAGGTAGATGCCCACGTGCGACGCCCGTTTGTCCTTTATGGTAAAAAAGAGCAGGTCGCCGCAGCTCAGCTGGCTTTTTTTGATGCGCTTTGCCTGCTTTGCTAAGGCGCCGGTTGAGCGGGGGAGCGCCATGCCGTAGGCTTCGCGGTAGATGCTCCCCACCAGCGCCGAGCAGTCTATCCCCTTGCGGCTTTGCCCGCCGTAGCGGTAGGGTACGCCCAGCCACCCTATCGACGCCGCAAGGAGGCTTTTATCCTCTGTTCCGTCCAAGCTCACGCCCAGCTTTTTTGAGCAGCTGCGGTAGAAGTCGCCGTCGGCTTGCTGTGCGGGTTGGCGCAGCGAGGCGCACCCTGCGGCGAGGAGCAGCATGTGCAGCGCCGACAAAAGAAAAATCGGCAGCCTTGCGGGGCGTACCTTTCGGTTGATTTCCATGCGCTAAAATTGAAAGTAAATAAACGGTTGCAGCTCCGACGACGAAGCCTGGTAGATGAAGAACACGACCAGCAGCACCGCCGCGATTTTTGCCGCGTCCGGCAGCCGGATGAAGGCTTCGCGGCACCGGAGCTTGAGCTTTTGCGGCAAAAAGTGGATGGCGTACGCCGCCAGCATTAGCCCAAATATCAGGCGGTAGCCCGCCACGACCTCCGGGATGGCGTGGAGGTAAAATTCGGCGCCTATGCGGCGGATAAACTCCAGCGCCAGCGCGATGTTTGCCGCCCTGAAGAATATCCAGGTGCAGCACACGAAGTGAAAGGTGAGGAGGATGCGCAGCGCGCGCGGCAGCCTCACCCTTTGCCGCCGCCTTGCGTCGCGGCGCTCCTCCCAGCGCCGCTCGGCGGCGAGGGCCAGCCCGTGCAGCCCCCCCCAGGCAATGAACTTGACGCTGGCGCCGTGCCACAGCCCCCCCAGCAGCATGGTGAGCATCAGGTTGAGGTAGGTTCGCCGCCGGCCCTTTCTGTTCCCCCCCAGCGGGGTGTAGAGGTAGTCGCGCAGCCACGAGGAGAGCGAAATGTGCCAGCGCCGCCAGAAGTCGCGAACGCTCGTGGCGCAGTAGGGCGAGCTGAAGTTGGGCGGCAGGCGAAACCCCAGCAGCAGCGCCACGCCGATGGCGATGTCGGTGTAGCCCGAAAAGTCGCAGTAGATTTGGATGGCGTAGCCGTAAGCGCCCATCAGTAGCTCAAAGCCCGTGTACAGCTCCGGGTTGTCGAATACGCGGTCTACAAAGTTGAGCGAAATGTAGTCCGAAATGGCCAGCTTTTTTACCAGCCCGCTCAGAATCAGGAATACGGCTTGCCACATTTCGCGCCGCGTAACGCTGTACTTCCGGTATATTTGCGGGATGAACTCCGCCGCGCGAACTATGGGGCCTGCCACCAGCGATGGGAAAAAGGAGACGTAGAACCCGAAGTCTACGATGCTCTCCACGGGCTTCACCCTGCGCCGGTAAACGTCGATCGTGTAGCTAAGGATTTGGAAGGTGTAGAACGAAATGCCGATGGGCAGGATGAGGCTGTCTGCGTCGAACTTTTCTGCGCCGGAGGCCATGTTGGCAACCGCCGAAAAGATGTTCACCACGCGGAGCTGCGCGCCAAGGCAATCGTTGATGATGGAGGTAAAAAAGTACGAGTACTTGAAGTAGGCCAGCAGGCCCAGGTTGGCGGTCACGCTCAGCGCCACCAGCAGCCGGCGGGCAAGCGGGCGGTGGCTGCGGTCGATGGCTTTGGCTATGTGGTAGTCCAGCGTGGTGGAGAAGAGCAGCAGCAGGAAGTAGGCGCCGCTGGACTTGTAGTAAAAAAAAATGCTGAAGGCAAGCAGGTACAGGCTTTTGGACAGGTGCGCTTTTTTGTAGATGAGCAGGTAGCCGGTCAGCAGCACAGCGAAGAAAATCCAGAACGATAGCCGGGTAAAGATAATGGCGGAGCTTTCATTGTAGGTGAAAATTTCCTCCAGGGTGCTGTAGATATCCATTGACTTGTGCTCATAAAGTTATTTGGAGGCAAAATTTTCGGCAATCGAAGCTGCGTTTTCCGGCTGTTGTGCAGCTATGTATTGCTCCACGTCCCGCGCAAAGGAGCGGTACATGAGCTCGGCCAGCAGCGTTGCTCCGTCGTTGCTGAAGTGGCAAAAATCCTTGGTGGCCAGCATGGGGCGGGCGTATGCCCACGATATGATGGAGTTTTTTCCGCCCATAGCCTCGTAGGTATCCCAGAAGGCGCATCCGGCTCTGAAGGCGGCTCGGCGCTGGGCGTTGCGTATTTTTACGATGTTGGGGTAGGAGGCCAGCACGCCGCCGCTTCGCCGCGCCATGTCCGACACGCCCGCTACCAGGATGCTCACCCTGGGCGCCAGCTGCTTTATCAGCGCCAGCTGCCGGTAGAGCTGCTCCTCGTAGGCGCTGTAGCTCTCCATGACCTGCGGCACCACGTTGGCGCCAAACTGCATGATGATAAGCTTTGCGTTGACGAGCTTGTAGCTCTCCCGTAGCAGCAGCTCGTTGGCCTTAACGAAGTCGACGCCCGAGCTGCTGCGCAGCGGGATGTTGTCGACCGCCACGCCGGTGTTGGCGTCCAGCGCCAGCCCAAAGATTTCGGGGCAGCCGCTCCCCCGAAAGCTCAGCGTGATGCTTTCGCTGCTTTGCTGCATGCTCAGGTCTAACTCCTGCAGGCCTGCGTTGGGCTTCAGCGTGTTTGAAAAGAGGGTTTTGGTGGGCGTTGTTACCTCCAGCAGCGTTGGCGCGTGGGAGTTGGTCAGCATCAGCTTGAGGCGTGAGAACCGGAGCGGCGGGTATGCCTTAAGGCTGCGGCGCTCTATCTTTATCCAGGCTGTTTTATGCTGCTTCAGGGGGAGCTTTACGCTCGAGAGCAGGTGCCCCACGCGCAGGGGCGCTGCGCGCTTGTACTTCACCGCCGGCACCGAGCTCACCCAGCCGGGGGACATGGAAATTTTCACCGTCGGGTTGACCGGTATTTGCGGGTTGAGCGCCACGTAGCCCACGCCGCCGCCGCCAAACGACTGCTGTAGCCGGCTGCGCAGGTACATCGTTACCCTGTCGGCCTCCAGCTGCGAATCGCCGTAGTGCAGGATGCGCACCAGCTCGCGGCTCCCGGCGTGCAGCGACGCCAGCTCGGACTTGATGTTGTCTAAGGCGTTTTCTTGCCCCTTCGGGTATTCGATGGGCTGCATCGGCAGCGCGCGTATTTGCTCGGGCGTGCACTTGGCCGGCAGCGCCGACTGCTCGTACTGCTCCGGGTCGCCGGCAAAGTTGGAAAAACCCTGCTCGCTACAGTCTATGGTGAAGGTAACCCGTACGTTGTCGTTCGACACCCCGAGCACATCCCGAACGCTGGGAAAGGTGAGCGTAACATGCGGCGACAGGCGGATGCCTTCCGCCGGAAAGAGCAGGCAGGTGAAAAGCAGCAGGGAGAAAACCAGGATTATCCCCGCCAGGACTTCGGAAAGGCGTATCGGCTCTTCGCTTCTTACGATGTACATGCTACGTGCAACAAAAAGATTTTATCCGATTTTTTTTATTTTGATGGTTTGCCCCGGCACTATTTTGGTGCTGGTGCTCATGTTGTTCAGCGACATCAGGTCGGAGGCCGTAATGCCCAGGTACTTGTACTGCTGCGATATGCTCCAGAGGGTGTCGCCGGCCTTTACCTGGTAGTAGAGGAAGTCGCTCTGCGGGCTTGAGGAGAGCTCCTGTGCCGCCGTGCTTTTGCCGGCGCCTGCGCTTTGGTCGGCGTAGCGCGCCGCCTTGTTGGGGCTGACGTACACGCTCAGCTTTTGCCCTTCTCTGATGTAGTTTGAGCGCAGCGCGTTCCAGTGCTTGAGGTCTTGCACGCGAACGCCGTAGCGCGTGGCGATGGTGCCCAGCACGTCGCCCTTTTTAACGCGGTGCACGATTTTTGTTTTCCCCTTGGGCGCGTAGGCCGTAAATTCGGCGGGGGCGACCATGGTTTTGGGGTTGTATTCGCCGGCCAGATGCTGGGGGATGGAGTCTTCTCCGGCGATGTAGCTGCTGATGTACTCCACGGGGAGCTTTAGCGTGCAGGTGCGCTCGTTGCCGGGAACGATGTCGCGGCGGTACTGGGGGTTCAGGTCGCGCAGGCTTGCCACCGGGATGCCCGTAACCGCCGCAATCTGGTCGAAGTGCATCCACTGGTTTACGTGCACCGTGTCGTAGCTGAAGTACCGCTTAAAGTCGTATTTTGGCGCTTTGAGGCCGTGCTCCTTGCTGTAGCTTATCATGTAGGCGGCGCCGATGAATGCCGGGACGTACCCGCGCGTTTCGCGCGGCAGGTAGTGGTATATGCCCCAAAAGTCGTGGCGACCGGAGCGGCGGATGGCCTTGTTGACGTTGCCGGTGCCGCAGTTGTAGGCGGCTATGGCAAGCGTCCAGTCGTTGAAGGTGTTGTAGAGGTCGCGCAGGTGGCGGGCGGCGGCGTCTGTCGCCTTAATCGGGTCGCACCGGTCGTCTATCGTGGAGGTGACGTTAAGGCCGTAGAGCCTGCCCGTGCCGTACATGAACTGCCACAAGCCCGTGGCGCCTGCGCGCGACACTATCCGCGGGTTGAGCGCCGATTCTATCACCGCAAGGTAGCGCAGCTCCAGCGGAATCCCGTACTGGTCTAATATTTGCTCAAAGATGGGGAAGTAGTACTCCGACAGGCCCAGGATGTTTTCGGCCTTGTCGCGCTTGTCCTCCGTGTAGAGCTGGATGTACCGCCGAACAATGCTGTTGAACGGCAAATCGATTACCGAGTGCAGGCGGCTGAGGCGGGCAATGTACACCGAATCCGTCACCACGGCGGGCAGCACCGGCTCGTCGGCCAGCAGCTCGGCCGCAGCCGCCATTTCGTCCGACTGTATGGCGGTCGTATCCGAATCGGAGTCTACGGCGCCAATGTCTTCGTTGGCTATTTCTTCAAACATATTATTTTCGGCGGCTACCGTGTGGGGTGCGCGTCCGTGCGCCTTGGTAATGGCTTGCAGGTTGGGCAATAGCCACAGCATCAGCGCTGAAAAAACAAGAAGAGGGCGAATCATGTTCAAAATTTATTAAGGTAAAATGAAGAAAGTAAAGCTAAGCAGCTCAACCTCTGCACGTCGTTTAATTTGTTGAATGTTAGTATTTTGCAGTAAATCATTTTGTAAAATAATAAAAAATCAGCGTTTTTTGTGTTGTGTCGTTCTTTGTTAGGCCTCACTCCGGCCCCTCTCCAAAGGAGAGGGGGGGCTTGCGCCGAATGTCGAGTACCTGCTCCCCTCTCCTTTGGAGAGGGGCCGGGGGTGAGGTCTGTTGCGTAAATCATGTTACGCAGAAAGAGCGTCTCAGCGACAAATTGGCGGCGATGCATCGCACCATGCGCCATCAATCATAGTAATCATTCAAATCAAAAAAAATCCGAGTTCAGACAGCTATATGCGCAACATGAGTGGGTAAATCAGCAAGATAGACAACTTGCAATAGGAAGCTGCGAGAGGGTACGGATGCTTTCAAATTCTCAATTCTTAATTCTCAATTCTCAATTCTCAATTCTTAATTCTTAATTGTATGTTCCTGACAAAATAGTATAACGCAAAAACCTTGATTTTTATTACCTTGCAAAGAAAAATTTGTTGTAAATCGCTCGCGTTCAACAAGCTAATCGGCTTGCGAGCGGTGCGCTGCTTTCACCTCACCTCCACACAAGTAGCGGTAGCGCCACCCTAAAATGTAAAGCTAAGGCTTAAGCCGGCGTGCGCACCGGCGCGCATCGAGTAGGCGTAGCAGCCGTCCGAGTAGGGTTGCAGCTTAAGCGATAAATCGTTGCTTATGTCGTAGGTAAAAAAGTGCGCGTCTACCGTAGCGTCGAGAATGTTTACCCCGTAAAAGAGTATGGTGAGGATGATAAAAAAATCCCGGTCGCGGCGGTAGGTGTTTTTATAGTACTGTAGCCGGTCTATCGGCACGTTTTTAAAGGCGCCGTACAGGTCTTTTTCGAGCGATGCTTTTTTCTCCTCGTACTCCGGGTCGTCGGATTTGAGCTGGGCTACGGCGTACTTGACGGCGTATGCGTCGCGGTACAGCCTGTAGCGAAAGTTGTTGCTCTGAATGAAGTACCCAAAGGCGGCAAATCCTCCGTAAATGAGCGGCAGCTTCCAGTAGCGCTGGTTGTAGGCTTGCCCCAGGCCGGGCAGCAGCGCAGAGTACAGCGCTGCCCGCGACGGCGGGTGCGCCACGCTATCCTCAACCGGAGGCTGCGCCTCAGCCGGAGGCTGCGCCTCAGCCGGGGGCTGCGCCCTGGCCGGGGGCGGCGCCTCCTGGCCGCAAGCTGCCTGCGGCAGGCGTATGGCCAGCGCAAGCAGCGCTACTACAACGTATCTTTTCACCTAACGTAAGCTTTATTTGCCAAAAACTTCCGGCTAAGCCGGTTTATCGCTCAGGAGTGCGCTTAGCCTTTGGGTGGCGCTCCGAATATCGTCGTCTGTTTTCAGCTCAACGGTGAGCTTGGCGCCGCCGTTTGCCCCGCGCTTGATGTTCACCTTGCCGCTAAAGCACCGTTCGGCCTCCTCCGCCAGCTTGAAAAACAGCTCCGAGAGCTTGTCTTCGCCCTCGTCGCCCGGCTGTGGCTTTTCGGCCTTCGGCTTGTTGAGCGACTTTACCAGCTCCTCCACCTGCCGCACCGACAGGTCCTGGTCTACGATTTTTTTGGCGATGCTCACCTGCTGCGTAACGCCGCTCACGTTGATCAGCGCCCGCGCGTGGCCCATCGAAATGAGCTGCTCGCGAATGGCCAGCTGAATTTCCTCCGGCAGCTTGATGAGCCGGAGGTAGTTGGCCACGGTGGAGCGCTTTTTGCCCACCTTTTCGCTAATTTCCTCCTGCGTGAGGTGCAGCTCGTCGACCAGCCGCTGGTAGCTCAGCGCCACCTCTATGGCGTCGAGGTCGGTGCGCTGAATGTTTTCTATCAGCGCCATGAGCAGGCTGTCGTTGTCGTTGGCTTCGCGCACGTAGGCGGGAATGGTGTCGTGGCCGAGCATTTTGGACGCCCGGTAGCGGCGCTCGCCGCTGATGATTTGGTATTGGCCTTTGCCTACGCTGCGCACCGTGATGGGCTGTATGATCCCCAGGTGCTTGATCGATTCGGAGAGCTCCGCCAGCGATGCCTCGTCGAACTTGGAGCGCGGCTGCTGAGGGTTGGGCGCTATTTCGGCTAAGGGAATTTCTTTTACCAGCTCCGATTTTACTGCGGGAGACGGCTGCCCGCCGCTGCTTACCGGGCCGGGCGTAGCGCGCTGGTCGCTGAGCAGCGCGCCAAGCCCGCGCCCCAGACTTTCTTTTTTTGCCATGTGGTCTATATCTGTTTATTTTCGTTGCTAATCTCAGTCGCGTTGTTGCGCTGCAAAAATTCGCGGGCCAGGTTCATGTACCCTATGCTGCCGCTGGATTGGGCGTCGTACAGGATGACCGGCTTCCCAAACGACGGGGCTTCGCTCAGCTTTACGTTGCGCGTAATGATGGTCTCAAAGGCCATGGTGTCGAAGTGGGTGCGAACGTCCTCCACCACCTGGTTGGCAAGCCGAACGCGGGCGTCGTACATCGTGAGCAGAAAGCCTTCGATGGCAAGGACGGGGTTGAGCCGCTCCTGCACCATCCGGATGGTGTTCAGCAGCCGCGTGAGGCCCTCCAGCGCAAAAAATTCGCACTGTATGGGGATGATTACAGAGTGGGCTGTGGTGAGCGCGTTGAGCGCAATCAGCCCCAGCGAAGGAAGGCAGTCAATAAAGATGTAGTCGTAATCGCCCGTTATGCCGGCAATCACGCCGCTCAGCACGCTTTCGCGGTTGGGGCGCTCCACCAGCTCCAGCTCAGCCCCAACAAGGTCTACGCGGGAGGGCAGCAGGTGCAGGTTTTTGAGCTCGCTCTGCAATATGGCGTCGCGAGGGTTCACGTCATCAACCATGCATTCGTAGATGGTGGACTTTACGTTTTTTTCCTCAAACCCCAAACCGCTCGTGGCGTTTGCTTGAGGATCGGCGTCTATGAGAAGAACGCGCTTCTCAAGCACAGCAAGGCTTGCCGAAAGATTTATGGCGGTGGTCGTTTTGCCTACGCCGCCTTTTTGATTTGCAATTGCAATTACTTTTGCCATTGGTTTCTTCTATTTTTTGTTAAGCCATAGAGGGATACACTCGACTCCGAAATATCCTGCAAGTATAGCAATAAAACTCCAATTTTGCCCGATAATTTTATTAACAAATGTAAAATACGAGATATTCGCAAAAAATCCTACCTTTGTAGCGTAGTAAAATAGCCATATAATCTGTAATCAATACATGCAAAATTCCGAAAAACTTTCGCGCTGGATGGTCATCGTAAACCCTAAGGCGGGGCGAGGCCACGGCCTGCGCGACTGGCCTGTTATATCAAACCGCCTCAACTTTAGCGGCGTGGATTTTACCTGCGTGTTTACCGAAAAAAAATTCCACGCCGTGGAGCTCACCGTTAAGGCCGTAAACGACGGATTTCGCAAAATTGTGGTCGTGGGCGGAGACGGAACGGTAAACGAGGTGGTCAATGGCCTCTTTATCCAAAAGCAAGCGCCCGCGCACGAGGTAACCCTCTCCGTAATCCCCGTGGGCACGGGCAACGACTGGGTGCGCATGCTCGGCATCCCAAGAACCTACAGCGACGCCGTGCAGAGCATTTGCCGCGAGCAAACCATCCTCCAGGATGTGGGGAAAATTACCTTTGAGGAGGCAAGGGTAAAGCAAACCCGGTACATGGCAAACGTGTCGGGCATTGGCTTTGACGCCATGGTCAACCGCCGCTTCAACCGCCTCAAGGAGGCCGGGCAAACGGGCAGCTGGCTCTACCTCTCCAGCGCCCTGATTACGCTGTTCTCCTACCGCGCCAAGCGGTTTGTCGCAAAAGTCGACGGAAAGGAGTTTTTCGACGGACGCCTCTTTAGCGGCGCCGTGGGCGTGGGGAAGTACAACGGCGGCGGAATGCTGCAAATGCCCGCCGCCGTGGTCGACGACGGCCTCATGGACATCACCCTGATACGAAAAATGAGCTTCTACCGCTTCTTTACAAACTTCCAGCGCCTCTACAACGGCACCATCTACAACTTTTACAAGGTAAAGGCCGCCCAGGGCAAGGCTATTTCCGTAGCCTCCTACCCGCAAAGCCCCATTGAGATCGACGGCGAGGCCTGCGGCTATTCTCCCTTCACCTTTGAGCTGGTACCCAAGAGCATCCGCGTGGTGGTAGGCGAAAAATTTCATCTGGTATAGGCAATGGTTACAGGTAACAATACGGCGCTGCAGGCAGTTGTGGCGCACCACGTGGGCAGCAAGGCCGCCGACGAAGGCGTGCGCCTGTCGGCGGCGCCGCTGAGCGTGAGCAGCGATGCGGAGGAGCTCCTCCTGAGCTTCTTCTTATCCTCCTTCAAGGCGCAGCTCTACTACACCCTGCAGCGCGAGGGCGACGCCCCCGAAGCAAGCGCGGTGTACGACAGCGTATGCGCCATTTTCGACAATCCCGGTACGCTGCCGGAGCAGTCGGCAGCGCTGGCCCGGCGCCTCTACGAGCAGACCGCCGACGCAAAGGTGAAGGGGGGCGATTTTTTCGTCGCCTACCTTACGGATTGCATGGTGGATGGCAACACGTTCGACGCGGTGGGGCTGTTTAAGGCCGAAACCCAGGAGCGCTTCCTGAAGCTCCAGCCCTGCGACGATGGCTTCCGCATCACCGCCCACAGCGGCCTCAGCGCCGCTAAGCCGGACAGGGCTTGCCTCATCTTCAACACCGAGCGCGAAAGCGGATTTCTGGTCGCCATTACCGGCAGCAGCCGCAGCCTCAGCGAGGAGCTGCAATGGACGGATGGTTTTCTGAACGCCGTGCAGCGAAAGGACGATTTTTTCAGAACCCAGCAGGCCATAGCCCTCTGCAAGAATTTTGTCACCCAACGCCTTCCCGAAGCCTTTGAGGTGACCAAAGCAGACCAGGCCGATCTGCTCAACAAATCGGTGCAGTTCTTTAAGGAAAACGGCAGCTTTAGCGTCGACGAATTTGCGCAGGAGGTTATCTCCGACCCCGAGGTGGTCGAAAGCTTCAAGCGCTACAAGCACGAATTTGACCGCGACGGCGACGCAAACGGCGAAATCCCGGAGCAGTTCGACATATCGGAGGCGGCCGTGAAAAGCCAGGCGCGCGCGCTCAAAAGCGTGATAAAGCTCGACAAGAATTTCCACATCTACGTGCACGGCAAACGCGAATATATCTCGCGCGGATACGACGAAAAAACAGGGCTGCACTTTTATCAGCTCTTCTTCAAGGAGGAAAATTAAGAATTAGGAATTATGAATTTAGGGGCTCGTGTTACGCTGTAGCTGTCTGAACTCGGATTTTTTTGATTTAAATGATTATTATGATTGATGGCGCATCGCGCGATGCGCTGTAGAGACGCACGCCGTGCGTCTCGCTGCGCATCGCGCCTTGCTCGGCGTAGCGTATGCGCTACGCCCCGCAGAGGGGGTAAGGCGCGCCTTACCCCCTCCGCAGAACGGCATACGGAAACATCGAATGGGGGCTGTTTCCGTCTTCAAATTTTCAAATTTCAATAGTAAAGCGCTGTATCATCCGCAATTTTTCAACTTTCAGCTTTCAATTTTTCAGCTTTCAGGCGTTTTTACTCCGCCGGCCTGTCCTCCAGCACGGCCTTGTATGCGGCGAGGTCGTCCGGCTTGAAGTCGGCTATGTACGATGCGTGCGCGGCGTTCCACGACTTGGCTTTTTTGATGAAGACTTCGGCGGAGCGGCCGTAGCTGTCGTCGCGCTGCGCGTCTAAGAGGAGCAGGTAGCCCATGATGATGTGCCCGGCCATCTCTACCACCTTGCGGGCGTGAAATTCGACGAGCTCCGCCTCGGAGAGCAGGGCGACTTTCTCTACCGCGTCGGAGTAGGCAACGGTCATCTCCTCCAGCACGTAGTGCAGGTGCTCGTGCTCCGGCTTCACCGGCTCGGCGGCGTACTTGCGCACCTGCGCCAGCGCAGCGCCCGTCGTCACGCCCCGTATGGCGGCTACCACCTGCAGCTGCGACGTGCCCTCGTAGATGGTGGTGATGCGGGCGTCGCGGTAGGCGCGCTCAATGGGGTAATCCTTCATAAAGCCGCTGCCGCCGTGAATCTGAATGGCGTCGTAGGTGAGCTGGTTGCTGTATTCGCTGGCAAAGAGCTTGGTGAGCGGCGTGTAGAAGTCCGCCAGCCGCTGGTACTCCTTCTGCTCGCTGCGCTCCTCCGGCGTGAGCTTGCGGTCTTCGGCCAGCAGGTTGTAGGCCTTGTAAACGTCAACAAAGCGCGCGGTTTCGTAGAGCAGCGTGCGGGCGGCCTGCAGCTTGGCCTTCATCAGGGCGAGCATTTCAAAGACCGCCGGAAAGCGGATGATGGGCTTGCCGAACTGTACGCGCTCGTTGGCGTACTTGAGCGCTTCGCGGTAGGCCATTTCGCATATCCCCACGCTCTGGGCGCCTACGCCGAGCCGCGCCCCGTTCATGAGCGACATCACGTAGCGGATAAGCCCCAGCCGCCGGTCGCCAACTATCCTTGCGGGGGCGTTGGTGAAGACCAGCTCGCAGGTGGGCGAGCCTTTTATGCCCAGCTTGTTTTCTATGCGGCGCACGCGCACGCCGCCGTCTTTTTTGTCGTGAACAAAGTACGAAAGCCCGCGCCCGTCGGCTGTTCCCTCTTCGCTGCGCGCCAGCACCAGCTTAATGTCGGCGTCGCCGTTGGTGATGAAGCGCTTGACGCCGTTGAGCAGCCAGCGCTGCGATTGTTCGTCCCACGTTGCCTTGAGCATCACCGCCTGCAGGTCGCTGCCGGCGTCGGGCTCGGTCAGGTCCATCGAGCAGGTTGCCCCCAGGTTGATGCGCGGCAAAAATTCGTCCTTAAGCTCCTTCGAGGCAAATTCGTGGATGGTTTCGGCGCAATCCTGCAAGCCCCAGATGTTGCCAAAGCCGGCGTCGGCGCGCGACACAATCTCTGCGGACATCACGTAGGGCACCATGCAGAAGTTCAGCCCGCCGTACTCGCGCGGCAGCGACATGCCGTACACGCCGGCCTGCGTCAGCACGTCGTGGTTGGCCTGCGTGCCGGCGGCGTACTTCACGCGCCCGTCGATGACCTGCGGCCCTTCCTGGTCAACGGTTTCGGCGTTGGCGGCAAGAACGTTGCCGCAAATGTCGCCCACAATCTCCAGCGTCTTGTCGTAGCTGTCCAGCGCGTCGTCTACGTCCTGCGGCGCGTAGTCGTACTTATCCCTGTCGGCAAACCCTTTTTCTTTGAGATCCACAATCTTGCGCATCAGCGGATGCTGTAGGTGGAACCGGAGGTCTTTGTTGTCTGTGTAAAAGTTCATGTGTTTATTATGCTTGTTATATTATATTATATTAAATTTAATTGAGATGTGTATGGCTTGTCTTTAAGATATTCAATCTACTCCGCCAATTTACAGAAATTTTCGGCATTGCTTTGCTTTATTGCGCGAAAAAGATTTTTCAACGTATCGCTGCTTTTGCTTGTTTTGTTTTCCATAGCGCTCAGCGCTTTGGTGCAGGAGTGCCGATGGCTATATCCTTTTTTCGGCGGCGCTACGGTTTCCGCAAGGAGCGCATCGGCGTAGCGCGCTGGTATGATATTGGCGGCCATCCTACAAAAATTTTTCGATGTTAAAAAACAAATCCTCTCCGTAGCGGTACGCTTCATCTACCTCCCGGTCGGGTAGCCGCCTGATGGCTGTTTGCCCGTCTCTAAAGCTGAGCAGGTATATGGCCGCTTCTTTGCGGGCGTCGGCATACTCCATAAAATCGTTGAGAATAATCGGGCTGTGGGTGGCAATAAAAAACTGGTTGCTTGCGCTGCCGATGATATCCTGCGTAATCGTTTTTATGTAGGGCGGAAATGCGTGCGCTTCCGGCTCCTCGAACAGCAAAACCGAATCGCGGTTGGAGGCAACGGCGGTTTTGTAAAAGATAATCCGCTGTAGCGTATCCGCAATTGAGGTGTAGGGCTGCTGAAAGACTTCGTCTCCGTGCAGCCGCTGCTGCACCTTGAGGCTGTAGCCGGTTTTATCCAAAACGTACTCTAACCCAAATTTGGAAAGCTCCTCTTTCATCCAGCTTTTTACGCCATCTACGCGCGGGTTATAGGCAAAAACGTTGATGATGTTTTTCCCAAAAGGGACGTCCAGCGAGCAGCCGCCCAAATTTTCGCTTTCTGTCTGCCGAAAAATGTACCGCTTAATACGGTTTTCGTCTTCCATCCAAAGTTCGCCTGCCACCTGCAAGTCGCGCATGGACTTGAAGTTCGTAATATGTATGTGTTCGATAAAGTTTGCCATTGCTGCTGCTGCTTGCAAGTAAAAAAATTACGCCCACGCCTCATCCCTCCCGCCGCCATTCCCGTTGTTGGTAGCGTAGCGAAGGAGCCGGAGCAAAGCGGAGCTCGGCGCAGCCAAGCTCCCGCCTTTACTACTGTCAGATTGCTATACCTGTCCTTTTTATTTCTTCTATAAGCGGGTCGCTTTGCAAAAAATAATCGGTAGGATAAGTCAGCGCTTCAATCCGTATGTATGATTTTTTGCACCCGATGTGGGAGAATAAGCGCATATCCTGCGGCAACCCTTCAAACTCATCGGCAACCAAAGCCACGTCAATATCCGACCACTCATGCTGAGTGCCTTTGGCAAAAGAGCCAAACAAAAAAACCTTGCGCAGGTGTACGCCGGCAGCTTTTATTTCCCGTGCGTAATTTTGTGCTGTAGCTGTAGCGCCCTCTTGAGTAAGCATTGTTTTATTTCCTTTATTTTGCCCGGTGAGGCTTATGCAAAAAGCTACTTGCTATTCTCCTTATAGTACTTCACCATTTTCGGAATGACTTCGTTCACGTCGCCGGTGATAGCGTAGTCGGCCACCTGGTTGATGGGGGCGTTGGGGTCGGTGTTGATGGCGATGACCATTGCCGACTGGTCCATGCCGGCGGTGTGCTGTATTTGCCCCGATATTCCGCAGGCGATGTAGAGCTTGGGGCGCACGGTGACGCCCGTTTGCCCCACCTGCCGCGCGTGCTCGGCAAATCCGGCGTCGACGGCGGCGCGCGAAGCGCCCACCTCGCCGCCGAGCGCTGCTGCCAGCTCGTGCAAAATCCGAAAATTCTCCCTGCTCCCCATGCCGTACCCGCCGGATACGATGATGCCCGCGCCCTTTATGTCGATCTTGCGCTCCTCCACCTGCCGGTCGATGATTTTGACCACAAAGTCGGCGTCGCTCAGGATTTTGCTCGCGTCCACCCGCTTGATTTCGCCTTCTTTGGGGGCGGGCAGCGGCTCTTTCTTCATCACGCCTTCGCGCACCGTCGCCATTTGGGGGCGGCACTCGGGGTTGATGATGGTGGCAATGATGTTTCCGCCAAAGGCAGGCCGAATCTGGTACAGCAGGTTTTGGTACGCTTTGCCCGTTTTGTTTTCCGTGTGGTTGCCCACTTCGAGGCTGGTGCAGTCGGCGGTAAGCCCGCTGTGGAGGGCGCTCGACACGCGCGGCCCCAGGTCGCGGCCAATGGTGGTAGCGCCCATGAGCGCTATCTGCGGCTGCTCCTGACGGATGAGCGCGTTGACGATGGCCGTGTGGGGCAAGGTGAGGTAAGGGTACAGCCGCCTGTCGTCGGCAAGGTGCACCACGTCGGCGCCGTACAGGAAGGGCTGCTGCGCAAGCTCCGAAAGGTCGTGCCCAAGAAGCAGCGCCTCCAGCCGGCAGCCCAGCTGCTGCGCAAGGCCGCGCCCTTTGGTAAGCAGCTCAAGGCTTACGTCGGCTATCTTGCCGTTCTCTACTTCACAGTAAACAAAAATGTTGTTCATATTTTTAGGAGTTTAGGAGTTTAGAATATAGAATACATTAGAATACATTAGGAGTTTAGGAGTTTAGAATATAGAATATAGAATACATTAGAATACATTAGAATACATTAGAATACTTAGAATACTTAGAATGTTTAGAATACATTAGAATACATTAGAATACTTAGAATACATTAGAATACTTATACTGTGCTCGGCTATAAATTGCGCTATCGTAGTGTTGAAAATTCAATGCTATACTTACGCAGATAGCTGTTGTAGATTGGCTGCGGTTCCCCGTAGGGGAACAATATCAACCGAGCGTAGCGAACTCGTGAACACCTTTGTAAAAAACACAACGTGAACAATAGAAAAAGGGCATCCCTTTTTCCCTATTCCCCGTAGGGGATTAATATCAACTGAGCGTGTGAATTCACGAATGCTTTATATTCATTAATCCCCTACGGGAAACCGGAGCGAAGCGGAGCTCGGCGTAGCCAATTGGAAAGAGAGATACACATTTTTCTATTGATATTGTTCCCCTACGGGGAATCGGAGCGAACCGGAGCGGAGCTCGGCGTAGCCAATGCACAAAATATACCCGCGTACAGTATAGTTAGAATATTTAGAATTGTGATATAACATCAGAAGGCTATAAATTATCAATGGGTTACCGGTGGATCATTGTTAGAGGCGTTGCGTATTGATTTGCAGTAGGCAGTTAGGAGTCGCCCGATTTCTTCGGAGCGGCTGTCTAAGTCGGTTTTTGCCGCAATATCCAAATACTCCAAATCAAAAGACAGCCTAATAAAAAATTTGCACTCATCTAACGACGCTTCAGCATAGTTGAAAAACCGTAGCTTATCAGCCTTGCCCAACCTTTTGTAGCCCTCCGTAATATTCGCCGGCACAGAAGTGGCAGCGCTGCGCAGCTGAGAAGTGATGCCGTACCGCTCCTCTTTTGGAAAATTTTTGGTGTGCTGATAAACAGCTATGGTAAAACTATACGACTTTTGCCATACAATCAGCTCTTCAAATGATTTTGTTTTCTCCATACCCGTATTCTCTTACATGTTTACTATCCTTATTCGATTCGAAATTTTTTTTATCCTCCCATCCTCTCATCCTCCTATCCTCCTATCCTCCTATCCTTCACACGACGCCGAAGTGCCGCAGGGCGTTGCCCACGCCGTCGTCGTCGACCGAGGTGGTTACGTAGCCGGCGGCGCGCTTTACCTCCTCATCCGCATTGCCCATGGCGACGCCCGTGCCGGCGTACCTTATCATGGATATATCGTTGCCTCCGTCGCCGATGGCCATCATTTCGCCGGCGCCGAATCCGAAGTATGCGCCTGTTTTTTCCAACCCGACGCTTTTGTCTACGCCGCGGGCTACAATGTCGGCAAAGGTGGGGTGCCAGCGCGTGGCAGCGCACCCCGGCAGGCGCCGCATGATCTCGCCTTCGCGCTCCGGCGGAAAAAACGCCGTCAGCTGGAATACCTCTTTGCCAACGAACTCCCGCGCGGGGACTATCGGGCGGGGCTTGAACTTTACGAGCTTCATCATGCGCACCATATTTTCGTTTTCCATGTCCGCCGATATGCTATCGGCCTCCACAAAGAAGCAGGGTAGCGGCTCTACCTCTTCGCTGTAGCGCACAAAGGCCTCCACGTCTTCGCGGGGGATATGCTTTTTGAAGATGACGTTGCCTCCGGCAAAGCAGTACCCGCCGTTGAGGGTGATGTATCCGTCAAATTCGAGGTCGTCGAGGTTGTCAACGTCGCTGCGGTGGCGCCCTGTCGCCACAAAAATCTTCACGCCCTTGCCTCTGGCTTCGCGCAGCACTTTTTTTGTATTCTCCGGCACGCGGTGCGTGTTAAAGCTCACCATCGTCCCGTCTATGTCCAAGAAAATCGCTTTTATCATATATTCTCCGTGTTCCTGTCCTCTCTCTCCTGTTCCTGTCTTCACCCTGTTCTTGTCTTCACCTGTTCTTGTCTTCACCCTGTTTCTTACATGCCGCCATTTTTACGCTCGCCTTCGCCCTCTCTTTTGGAGAAATATTTTGGGACAGGTAAAAATGAATGGAGCATGCGCTCTTTTACGGCTTTACGCTTCCAAGCTCCTATAATGCTAACCTCCCCTTATAGCGCCTCATATTCCAGCATGTTGGGCGGCACCATTTTTTGAGAGGCATTTAGCGCTTCAACGCCAACAATATTTCCCTGCATAGAGTAATCTATAATGACGCCGCTTTTGTCTTCGCTGCTCTCTGCAACGGGGGGCGCCCGATAGCAGAAAGCAGAGCGCGTCATTTTCCTTATCATGCTTAACTTTCATAGTATTTGCTTATTTTTGAAGTTTTGTAGGCTGTAGCTATGCTGTTGGGAGTTTTATTTTCGTTTACGCATACGCGAAGCATATAGTATTTACCATTTTTTCTCTGCGATGCTTGGTAAATTTTTATGTCTTCCTGCAAAATTACGCTATCGGGCTGCCGCAAGACATCTTCGATTTCGCTCTTTCTGATACCGCTGCGGCGCATTTGCTCAACAGCGTGTTTTGGTAAAACATGCAGCATCATTATCACCCGATGGTGTGGTTTGCAATAAGCTCCTTCATCAGCTCGTCGATATCCCTGTCTGCGGCGGAGAGGCGCTTCACCTCCTTGGCGGCGAAGACAATGTTTTCGATTTTTTTCACCTTTGTGGGCGATCCGGCGAGGCCAAGCTGCTGCTCGTCGCCGCCTACGTCGGCAACGCCCCACTCGGTGATGCGCAGGTAATCCCGGTCTTTCAGCGCCTGCGCGCGCGCGTCATCGGGGCGCTCGCGCAGCTCTGTGGCGGTGCGGGCGTGCTTGTACTTCATGAGGTTTTTTGCGTTGCGCGGGCGGCACTCGGCCGCCGAGCCGTGCACCGTTACCACCACGGGCAGCGTGCTGCTCACCGTTTCCACGCCGTGCTCGAGGCGGCGCTTCACCACAACCTCCTTGCTGCTGCACGAAATAATTTCTTCGGCGTAGGTAATCTGCGGCCAGCCGAGCTTTTCGGCCACCTGCGGCCCCACCTGCGCGGTGTCGCCGTCTATGGCCTGCCGTCCGGCGATAATCAGGTCGGGCTTCAGCTTGTGGAGCGCGCGCGACAGCGCGTAGGAGGTTGCCAGCGTATCGGCGCCGGCAAACTTGCGGTCGGTGAGCAGCACGCCGCCGTCGGCGCCGCGAAACAGCCCTTCGCGGATGATGTCGGCGGCGCGCCCGGGGCCCATGGTGAGGAGGTGCACCTCGCTCCCCGCAATTTTGTCTTTTAGCCGCAGCGCCTGCTCCAGCGCGCTCAAATCTTCGGGGTTAAAGATGGCGGGAAGCGCGGCGCGGTTCACCGTCCCGTCTTCTTTCATGGCGTTCTTGCCCACGTTGCGCGTATCGGGCACTTGCTTGGCCAGCACAACTATTTTCAATGGATTTTGATTTTCGTGAGTCATTTCGTGAGTTATTTCGTGAATTATTTCGTAAATTATGGTGTTTGTGCTGCTTACTATCAAGCTGCGGAGTATCGTCCTTGCTCACGGCTTGCCGTCCGGCGCTCTCATTTTCCCCTGCTCACCCACCGTTAGCTTCCCCTGCTCATCCACCGTTAGCGGCGACTCCGGGAAATCCAGGGCGGTGAGCCTCCGAATTTCTTTCGCCGCGCGGTGAGCGCTGTCCGGCGTCACGGGCTTGCCCTCCTCCTGCAGGGCAGAAATAATTTCGCCCTCCAAAAATTCCCCTTTGCCATCTACGCTTAGCTTGATTATTGGCGCCAGCCCGTTTACGCCTTGCACGTTCATGCGGCTGTAGGTGCAGAAGTTGCCCATGCTGTAGGCAATGAATCGCCGGCGGTACAGCTCCACGGCGCGGGGCACGTGCGGGCCGTGCCCCAGCAGAATGTCGGCGCCCGCGTCCACCATGCGGTGGGCAAACATGTAAACGTTACCCCGGTTTTCGCCGACAAACATTTCGGTTTGGCGCGTTACGCGGCTCATTTTTGCCCCTTCGGCGCCGCCGTGAAACGATACGATGACCACGTCGCACAGGCTGTCGAGGGTGCGCACTATTTTTTCTGCCGCGCTCAGGTTGTTGATGCTGCACATGCCTGCGTTGGGCGCAAACGCGCAGAAGCCAACCTTAAGCCCTTTGCGCTCAACGGTTGCCGCCGGGCAGGAGCGCATGCCGGCAAAGGCAAGCCCGTGCTGCGCCAGCGCGCGCGCTGTGCTCGCCTGCCCCTGCGCGCCAAAGTCGCCCGTATGGTTGTTGGCAACGCTCAGCAGGTCGAAGCCGGCATCGGCTATGCACGCCGCGTAGGAAACGGGCATGGCAAAGGCGTAGCACCACTTTGGGTTGGCGCAGGTTTTGACGTCCTTCAAGGTGTCGGTCAGCGCTCCCTCTAAGTTGGCAAAAGCGACGTCGGCGGCCTGAATGTGCGGCTTTACGAGCGCAAGCAGGGGGGAGCAGTCGTTGTTGGGCGGCAGGTAGCCCGCAGAGGGGTAGGCCGTTCCCAGCATCACGTCGCCCACCGCCGCCACCGACAGGGTGTCGCTTGCCAGCGCCGGAGCGGCGGCAAATGCCGCCGCCAGCGCCGCCAACAGGCCGAGCGCGCTGCGCGCTGCGCCGGCCATAGCGCAGCCCTGCTTACGCTTACGCCTGCGCCGTGTGCCCGCCAAAGTTCATGGGGATAGGCGGAAGCCCGCCGCCATCGATCTTGATGATGCCGTGCGCCGTTTCGTACTTCATCACGTTCTCCTGCAGCGCGCCCAGCAGGCGCTTGGCGTTCTCCGGCGTGAGGATGACCCGGCTTACCACCGGCGCCTTGGGCACCGCCGGCAGCATGCATACAAAATCTACAATAAACTCCGATGCGGAGTGCGTGATGATGGCAAGGTTGGAGTAAACCCCAAGCGCCATATCTTCTTTCAGCTCTACGTCCAGCTCGTTAACTCTGTTCTGTTCTTCCATTTTTTTTATTAACGCTTAAGTAAAATAGCAAGGCGTAAAATTACAAAAAAAAGCGTCTTGCGGAAATCGAAATGTGTTAATTATTTGTGGAGCGCCGGTGGGGCGTAGCGCTTGGGGTTTTTAGAGGTTCCCCTAATTTACTCACTCGTGCTTATTTTTGGTGTTCGTGAGCTCGCCGCGCTCGGTTACACCTGATTTTACAGCAAAACACCCTCAGTAGCAGCGAGCTATAGTATAAAGCGCAACTTTACCGCCTTGTTAAAACAAACAGCTTGTAATCAGCGCAATGCTTGCCGCGTCGTGCAGCTTATGAGATCACCCGAATCTTAACGCCCTGTTGCCCCGATAAGGCGCATCAGGTTGTCGATGGTAAGCCGCATATCGCTTTTGCAGCGGAGGCGATTTTCCTCAAACGGCAGGCTTACGCGGTTGATGCTGAATACGGCGCATAGCCCCTGGTCGTAAGCGGCGTCAATGTTTTCGCCAATGTCGCCCACTATTGCGATGACGGGAACGCCGTATTTTTTTGCGCGGCGCGCTACGCCGATTACCGCCTTTCCGCGCAGGCTCTGCGCGTCGAGCTTTCCTTCGCCGGTGAGCACCATGTCGGCGTCGGCGACGAGGCTGTCGAAGTGCGCCGCATCGAGCATCGCTTCTATGCCCATCTCCAGCCTCGACCCAAAGAACGCCACCATGCCGCCGCCCATGCCGCCCGCCGCCCCCGCGCCCGGCGTCGCAGCCACATCTTTCCCCAAATCGCGCTTTACCACTTCTGCTGCCGCCCGGAGCTGGTCGTCCAGCAGCCTGACCATCTCTGCATCAGCCCCTTTCTGCGGCCCAAACGCGCAGGCCGCGCCGTTTGGGCCGTACAGCGGGTTGTCGATGTCGCACATGGTTACGATTTCGGCAGCTTTTAGCGCATCGTCCATGCCGCTTGCGTCGATGCGGGCAATGCTCGCCAGCGTGCCGCCGGTGGGCGTAAAGCCTCTGCCCGCGCCGTCGGTGAAGCGGACGCCTGCAGCGGCGGCAGCTCCCGCCCCAAAATCGTTTGTGGCGCTGCCGCCCAGCCCCACGATTATCTTTTTGCAGCCGCGGTGCGCGGCGTCCCGCATCAGCAGCCCCACGCCGTAGGTGGTCGTTTGCTCCGGGCGCCGCTGCCCGCCAACAAGCGGAAGCCCGGCGCACGCCGCCATCTCTATCACGGCCGTTTTGCCGCCGTCCAGCACGCCGTAAAAGCTCTGCATCTCCTCAAAATACGGGCCTCTGGAGGCAAGCGTCACCTTTTCGCCGCCGCAGGCCGTCAGAAAAGCCTCAACGCTGCCTTCGCCGCCGTCGGCAACCGGTATTTTTATCACCTCCGCGCCCGGGCAGCGGGCAAGGACGCCCTCCTCCATGGCTGCGCAAACCTCAAGCGACGACATCGTGCCCTTAAACGAATCGGGGGCAAGCACTACCTTTTTCATGCTAAATGCGGGTATTTACAAATGCGGGTATCTACAAAAAGGGGGGACAGGGTGAAAATTCCCCGACACTACGCAGCGCTCTCTACCGGTGTTGGCGGTTTTTAGAGCTTCCCTACAAGCGCGCCGCCCCTGCCGGAATTAGCGTGCTGAAACCAAGCAATGGAGCAAGGCTTACCGGTGTACGCTATGCACAAGCCGTTGCGAAAATCTGCTGTTGCTGCCATTACAGGGTTTAGAAACACGAAATAAGTAACTTGTAGCAGCTTTATGCGAATTTTCTTGTAGATGCGCAATATGCCACATCTTTACTGTCATAGCTTATTTACTTCTCATCCCTTGCTTATTTGGTTGAGGCTGCGAAGATAGCAAAAAAACAAAACGGGACAAAATTGCAGGCGTGGTGCTTAGCCGAGAATATCAAAATCAGGGTTGCCATGCGGCATTTTTCTGCAAAATCTATCTGTAGCGACTTTAATATACAGAAGTCAAATACAATGAAAAATCAGCAGTAGATTCGAGGAGAAATTAAACATTTGTTCATCCAAAGGGGGTTTCCACCTAAATTTGCATAGGCGGGTTGCGTTGAGAAGTTAAAGCTACCGACTGACAAAAATAGCAGTAGGATTTTTTTCTTGTGAAATTTTATATACCTTTGGGCTTCTTTTTCACAAGCGACTAAAGATGGCCAATGAGCCGCTTGCTCTAAGCTTATTCATGGTTAGGCGCTAAAAGGGGGGCTTTAAAAATCCAAAAAATCAAGGCTTTAGACTACGGCAAAAGCGGAGTTTACTAAAAGTAAACGAGCGCAGTAAATGAGCACTTCGCCGAGGGAGCGTAACGCAGCGTCTGGGGTTTTTAGAGGTTCCCCCAAATAAAAAAGCCCCCGTGAAGTCGAGGGCAGCTTAATGTTTTCACAACGGAATAATCCTTATTGTGATTTGATTGCGGGGCAAGGGTAAGAAAAATTTTTGAGATGCCAAAAAAATTCAAGAGAAAAGCGCTAAAATATTTCAATAATTTCAAGCACAAACATTTATGAGTAAAATATTAGGATTAGACCTGGGTACTAATAGTATCGGATGGGCGGTGGTT
>JAIROF010000182.1 GCA_031257655.1 Prevotellaceae bacterium
CAAAACAACCTCAGTAGCAGAGAGATATAATAGAAATAACAACCTCATTAACCTCATTAATGTAAATGATTTATAATCAGCACAATACTTGCCGCATCATACAATTTATGACATCACCCCCTTCCCTTAGTAAACTCCGCTTTTGGTAAACTCCGCTTTTGCCTCAGCCGCAAGCCGTGTTTTTGGGCTTTTTAGAGGTTCCCTTATTTACACAGGAGTATTATTAGCAGAACTTGTGATTATGAATATTCTTGTTTAAAAAAAAGTTGAGGGCAAATTTACATGAAAGATTTTAGAATAACAAGGGTTGACACGGAGCGATTCTGCCAAAAAACCAAAATGCCATTAACGTATCGGTCGCCCATCGCCATGCTTACAGGCTATAAATCAACGCAAGTGCGCATTCGCCATCGAGCTTCGCAAAAACTTTATTTTTATATCATTAATATTTTTTACGACAACTGATGTTTTTATGGATAAGCTTTTGGCGGCCAACGATAGCCGGGCGCTACTTTAGGGGCTGTCAATAAATAAACATTTCATTTCCGGATTACCTTGCTTCGCACCTCGCAACTCCTTATTGATGATGGTCGCCGGAACATGGTCGGCCGGAACATGGTCGCCGCACGCGACGACCCTACAAATGGTCGCCGTGAATGGTCGCCGCACGCGACGACCCTACAAATGGTCGATGTGTGTAGGGTCGTGGCGTGCCGCGACCATCATTGTTGCGAGGCACGAAACAAAGCACCCTTAAAATTCAGCATTTGGCTATTCAGCTATTCTGTCGTGGTAGATATTTTGGAGCTTTTTCTTGAAGATTGCCTTTGCGGTGCTTATGTCGTTGAAGGTAAGGTCGGTGTTTTCCAGCATTTTTCCGTCCATTTTGGAGGCAATAACGCTTTCTACTAAACCGCTAATGGTTTCGGGTGTGAACTTTGTGAGGGTTCTCGAGGCGGCCTCTACGGCGTCGGCCATCATGAGGATGCCCTGCTCCTTTGAGGTAGGGTTTGGCCCCGGGTAGTGAAACGCCGAAAAGTCGGTGGCGTCGGGGTATTTTTCTTTGTAGAGGCGGTAAAAGTACCCCACCGGCGAAGTCCCGTGGTGGGTTCTGATAAAGCGAACGATGGCTTCGGGGAGGCGGTTTTTGCGGGCAATAGCCACGCCGTCGGCTACGTGTCGCACAATGATGCGCGCGCTCTCCTCCGGGTCGAGGCGCTTGTGGGGTGAAAATGCCGCCACCTGATTTTCGATAAAGTAGGTAGGGTTGTTCATCTTCCCGATGTCGTGGTATAGCGCGCCCGCTCTCACCAGCAGGGGGTTTCCTCCAATTTGGCGCACGGCGCTTTCGGCCAGGTTTGCCACCTGGAGGCTGTGCTGAAAGGTAGCCGGCGCCACCTCTGCCAGCGTTCGCAGCAGGGTGTTGTTGGTATCCGAAATTTCCATGAGGGTGCTGTCGGAGGTAAAGCCGAATAATTTTTCAAAAACGTACACCAGCTGCTGCATGGCTATCACCAGCGCCGCGTTGATGGCAAACCAGAGGTAAATTCTCCACTCGCCCACAAGGCTTCCGTCTTTGATGAGCGTGAGGGTGATGTAAACGAGGCCGTAGATGGCAAAAATGAGGGCGGCCGTGCGGTAGAGCTTGCTTCGGCGGTAGATGTCTTTGCTGCTGTAGGTGGCGCCAAAGCCAACAAAGCCGGTGATGAGGCAAAACTCAAAGCTGTTGGGCACAATAAAAGCCGCGAGCATGGTGGTGACAAAGTGGGTAACCAGCGCCAGCTTGGCGTCAAAAAAGGTGCAGATGAAAATGGGGAGAACGGCAAAGGGAATGATGTAAACGCTGGCAATATCCGTCCGGCTAATCCAGAGGGTGAGGAGGAAAAATGCGGTTACCATGAGCATCAGGAAGGCGTTTTTCTTAAAGCTGATGGGTTTTTTTTCGGCCAGCAAAAAGATGTAGAGGTAGAGCGCCGCCACAAAGAAGAGGGTGAGGAGGAGCTGGCCTGTCATGAGGAGCCACTTGCTTCCGGCGTACCCTACCCGCTGCTCGTACTCTCGCCTAAAGGAGGAGAGCATGCTGAAGGTGTTGGTGCTTATCACCTCACCCTGGGCCACAATTTGCTGCCCTGCGGTTACCATTCCCTGGGTGGGCGATATTGCCGCCATTCGCTGCTCGAGCGCCTGCGCCGTTATCCGCTCGTTGAAGCGGAGGTTTGGCTTGAGAAAGCTTTGCACGTCGAGCTTTCTGAAAAAGGTTTGCTCTGCCGGGTTTTCGCTCCACATAGGCTGCAGGCGGCTGGAGAGGTAGAGGTATGCGCTCTGCGGGGTAAAGCACTCCTCCCTTGGGCAGTCCGTTGCCAGGTGTCCGCTGAGCACGGTCAGCGTTGCTCCGGGGGCGCTGAGGTACCCCTCTGCCACGGAGTTTGGCTCGCGTATTCCCTTTCTGTAAATAAACTTGAGGTGCGCCTGCATGGCCGGCAGGATTCTGGTGGTAAGGTTGTGCTGGCTGTACTGCGAGAGGCCGCCGTGGTCGGGGCTGGTGTAGGTGGTGCGCAGCGAGGCGCGAAAGGTAGCGACCAGGTCCGAGCGCTGCACGTAGTACACGCTGCTGTCGCGGTCGTAGTAGGGCGTTACGGAGCTTAGCGCCTGCCGTTTTTCGTTGGCCAGCTCCTGCTCGGCTTTGTAAATGGGAAAGTCAAAGGGGGCGTAGAGCGTTTTATGCGCCCACATTTTTCCCTGCTGAAATTCGTACTGAAATTTTCCTTCGCGCGGCAGCAGGGTTACGATGCAGAGCACCGCCGCAAGGAAGGGAATCAGGTGCCGGTATTTTTTTAAAAATTCCATGTTGTATAGCTATAGTTGACGGTGACAAATTTCGTTGTAGGGGCACAGCGCGCAGGTTTCCGCTTCGCTGGTTTGCACAAATGGCAGCGCGAGGTCGAACATTTCGGAGAGCTTGCCGCAGAGGAGCTCCTCGAAGCGCGGCAGGAGGGGCGTAACGTCGTCTACGGCGGCGTATCCCGCTCCGCTTTTCAGCTTAATGCTGCCGTCGAAGTCGCTTTTGCAGATGCTGCGGACGAAGAGGAGCATGGGGGTTACGGCGGCGGCGCTGGTCTGTCGGCGCAGGATGGAGGAGTAGAGCAGCGTTTGCAGGATTTCGGGGCGTCGCTCCGCCTCCTTCTCCGAAAAGAGGGCGTCAACCGACAGGAGCTTCATTTTTTTGCCGTTTAGGCTGCTGCCGGTTTTGTAGTCAACAATCCGGATGCCGCCGGGCAGGGCGTCTACTCGGTCGACGTAGCCTTTGAAGCAGACCGCGCTGCCCGCTTCGCCGTTGTTGAGGTGGAGGCGGTGCTCAACGGGCGCCTCCAGCCCCGAAATGGCGAACGGCGCCCGGCGCATGTCGTAGCGCAGCATCTCCTCTACGTACGTTAGCACGGTTTCTTTTAGCATGAAGAGCTTTCCGTTTCGCGCAATTTCTGCGACTTCCTGCTCGTCGCTAAAAATTTCTTTTGCGGTTTGCGCTTCCGCCAGCGCCATGAGGGCCGGCCTGCTCTTCAGGAGCGCCTCGATGTCCGCCGCGGCAATGCTTTTGCCGAGGAATGGGGTGTATATCGCCTGCATGGCGCGGTGAAAAATGTTTCCCAGCGTTCGTCCGCCTACCTCTTCGTCCACCTCCTCCGGCTCTCTCAGGCGCGCGATTTGGGCAAAGTAGAACTTGAGGGGGCATGCGATGTAGCTGTTGATGGAGCTGGCCGAAATAGCCCGCTGTCCGTTGTCCAGAAATTCGGCGAGGATTTCGGCCACCTTTCCGGTTTTCTCCACCGCTATGGGCTTTGGCGGGGTGTGCGTCACGCTGTACGACACGCTCCGCTCGGTGAGGCTGTGGGGGCACTCCATCATCAGCTGGCGGAGGTATCGGCTCATTTCGCCGCTGCGCGCATCGCCGCCCTGCCGGTTGTAGACCAGGCGCACCCTTTTGGCCCGCTGCAGCAGCCGGTAGAAGCAGTAGGCATAGGTTGCCTCGTGGTGGTCGGCGGTGGGCAGCCCAAATCCCCGGCGCAGGTTGTAGGGGATGAGCGAGGGGAGGGGTTCGCCGCGCGGGAAGACGTCGTCGTTGAGCGAAAGTATCACCAGGTTTTCAAAGTCCAGGGTTCTGGTTTCCAAAATACCCATGAGCTGCAACCCCGCCACCGGCTCACCCTCAAACGGGATGCGGAGGCTCTTGAGCGCGCTGCGCAGGATGGCGAGAAAGACGGGCAGCTCCGGCTTCATTTCGCATTCGCGGAGCGCGTCGGCTATCTGGTTGAGCGCCCTGTAGGCGCAGGCCACGTATTCGCGCCGCAGCTTGCTGTCGAGGGTATCCTCGGCGGTTTCGGTGGTGGCAATGGCCTGCATCAGGCTGTGCAGCAGCGCCAGGAAGTCGCTGGGCGTTGGCAGCAGGGCAAAGAGGCGGCTTACGGGGAAGCGCGCCCGGCTACCCTCCTCCGGGAGGAGGTCTTGGGCGGTTGCGTACACGCGGTTTTGGCGGACAATTTTGCTGCACAGGGCGCGGGCGTCTCTCCCGGCCACCATGCGGATGTACTGGTGCTGTAGCAGCGCAAGCACGTCCTTGTGGTAGAACCGCTGGGGCTGGTTTTCGGTTTTTCGCGCGCCCCTGTGGAGGCGTATGAGGAGCTCCACCAAGCTGTACATGGGGGTTTGCGCCAGGGGGTATCCCATCGTTACGTTGAGCGCCTCGGTTTCGGGCGGCAGGGAGTAGAGGGTTGGGATGAGCAAGCCTTCGTCGGCGAGGACAATGGCGGTGCGGCGGTCGAGCGGCTCACCGCCGCACGCTTCGCCCAGCAGCGTTGGCAGCAGCTTGGCTTGCAGCACATCCGAGGTGGTGGCAATGACCTGTATATCCTTTTTTTCGGCAAAGGGCGAGTAGGCTTCGCCCGGCGCTTCGTCCGAATCTACGGGCGGAAAATCGGCAAGGTTTTGCCGCATGAACATCCCCGCCTCCTGGCGCTTGCTGCCGACGTAGTATGGGTCGCAGTCCCAAAAGAACTCGGCGCGCTGCTCCTGCTGCAGGTGGCGCAGCAAGGTTTTTTCGCATTCGTTGAGGGCGTTGAAGCCAATGAAGACAAAGCGCTCTGCGCCGAAGTCGAAGCCGTTTTTGAGCAAGGCTTCGGCGCCTTCGCGGTATATCATCCCCTGGTAGGCAAGCTTTTTTTTGCGCAGCGCTTGCCTCAGGTCGTAGTAGGTGGGCAGGAGGGCGCTCCAGAGCGAGGCAAAGTCGGCCTGCAAGCGCCCGTTTTCGCCGGGGGCAAAGTTTTTCCAGAAGGCCTGAATGGCGGCTCGCTGCGCCTTGCTCAGGAAGGCGAGGCGGCTGTCTATGTTTTTCAGCGCGGCGAGGTTCCTCAGCAGCGGGTCGACCTGCACGAGGTACTTGTCGAGCGCGTCGAAGTCGGCGAGCATCACCTCGCCCCAGGAGTAAAAATGCTCGAACGATTCCTCTGTGTCGCGGTTTTTTTTGTAGCTTTTGTAGAGCTCCGCCGCTAAGAGGTAGCGGTTGGCCTCGGTTAGCCCGCTGATGCGGGAAAAGATTTCGGCTACTCCCGCAGCCTTTGGCTGCCAAAGGGGACGGGTGAGCTGCTGCGAAAGGTATTCGGAGAAGTAGAGGTGGGCGCGCCGGCTGGGAAATACGAGCGTAAGCGAGCTGATTTGCTCGCCATACCTGCTGTACAGGCGGTGGGCGGTGCGCTCCAAAAAGGGGGCGTCTGGCCCTAACGGTTGCCGGTAAATTCCCATGACGCAAACTTACATGAAAATTTTCAGGTGTACAAGCGAAGAGTGAGGTTTGGGTGGCTATCGATAGCCGTTTTTTTATGGCAGGTTCATAAAAACCAAAAAAAATGCTGCGCTACGCTATATCGGCAAAATGCGCATTTGCTTTAGGCAACCTCTAAAAACCCCAAACTCTGCGCTACGCTCCCTCGACAAAATGCGCATTTACTTTAGGCAACCTCTAAAAACCCCAAACTCTGCGTTACGCTCCCTCGGCAAAGTGCGCATTTACTGCGCTCATTTACTTTAGTAAACTCCGCTTTTGCCTCAGCCGCAAGCCTTGATTTTTGGGTTTTTAGAGGTTCCCTTTAGGGAACTCCGCTTTTGCCTCAGCGGCAAGCTGTGATTTTTGGGTTCTTAGAGGTTTCCAACGATAAAAATGAGCGCTATAGCACAGGCAAAACGGATGTTCGCGGCACGGCGCACCGCAACGCCACAACCTCCCCTACTCAGCTCACGGTGAGCGGAGCAGCAAGCAAGCAAGCAATTTAAATTCCTGAGACATAGCAATTAAAAAAAATAGAATACAGCGATATTTAACACCTAAAAATTTTGAAATTTGAGAAGTTATGCCTTATCTTTGCTGCCGTTAAGATGCCGAAGCGTTTTTTTATAGCCCGCGCTGGCGGGCAAGAAGCAAGGCGCATGAGGCAATGCTGTGTGAGTGACAGGTAGCTGTTTTGCAGCAATAGGGTTTTTACCCCACAAACCAAAAAGCAATGAAAAAAATACTCATCATAGCATTTGAGCAAGCCGCAAAATTCCTGTTGCTCTTGCTCTACGCAGCTCCCCTACGCTGCGCATGCAGCGCCTTTCCTTTGTGCGGCCGCCGCTTGCGCCGCACCTTTTCTGTAGCATTACCATTCTTACCGCTTGC
>JAIROF010000093.1 GCA_031257655.1 Prevotellaceae bacterium
AGCTGTCTGGACGCTGATTTTTTTTTTGATTTGAATGATTGCTACGATTGATGGCGCATGGGTGCGACGCATAGCGCTGTAGAGACGCACGGCGTGCGTCTCACTGTGCATTGCGCATAGCGCCATTTTGTCGCGCGACGCACGCGAGACGCACGCGCGACGCACGCCGTGCGTCTCTACAGCGCTATTTCGTCGCTGAGACGCTTTTGCTGCGTAATAATGAGAACTTAATTTTCATAGCCAATCCCACTTCTCCCGCCATACCACTGCCATACGGGTTGATAAGATGAGTTGACGCATTACAAATGCTTATATTCACGGCTGCCGAATTACAAATTCGGCAGGACGGCGCGGGGCAGGTGCATTAGCAATCACATTCCGTCCCTACGGGACGGGGCGGGTGGGGGACATTCCGTTTTCTACCGACATTTCGTCCCTACGGGACAGGGCGCCGCCAATCCCAAAAATCATTCAGATACGACGTACCCCGGCGTTCTCTCCGCAGGCCGTCCCGCAGGGGACGACATTTGCTTAACCGTATGCTTTAGCATACGGAGCAAGCGCACAGCGAGCAGGCATCCGGGCCGTCCCGCAGGGGACGGCACTTGAAAATTCAAAAGTGCGCAAATTGAAAATTATCCCGTACATTTGCACCACCATTGTCTTACGCCAAACCATTACGATTTGAGACCAAAAAAATCCGGCGTCTTCCGTATAGCGCTCTCCGCCCTGCTCCTGCTGCCCGCTGCGCTGCCTGCGCAAAAAACGGGCACGTGGCGCGACCACTTTGCCTACTCGCAGGGCGTGGACGTGCTCGTGCAGGGCGAGCAGCTGATATGCGCAACCTGGGCGGGGCTTGTCTTTTTTGACGGCGAAGCGGAAAAAATTTCTAAGGTGAACGGCCTCAGCGACGTTGGGCTGACGGCTGCCCTGTACGACCCCCCAAGCGGATGCATTTTTGTGGGGTACGAAAACGGCAACATGGATGTGCTCCGCAGCGCAAACCCCCGACAAATCCGCCAGGGCGACAGAACAAAAAATGTGGCGGCGTGGAAAAATTTTCCCGCGCACGGACGCAAGGAAATCAACCGATTTCTGCGCGTGGACGACCTGATGTTTGTTGCCACCAGCGCGCAAATCCTGGAGCTGAAAAACGAGGAAATTCGCGCCAACTACTCCATCGACGAAGGCAACGATACGCTGGCCGTGCATGACCTGGCGCTGCTCGGCAACGCCATAGCTGCGGCAACCCCAAAAGGCCTCTACGTGGCCGACAAAAATACCTCCAATCGCTACAACGCCTCCGGCTGGCAGCGAATGCTGGCGGGAAACGTTATCTCGCTGGCCGCAGTAAGCGGAACCCTCTACGCCCTGCAAGCCGACGGCGCGCTGCACGCTACCACCGACCTGCAGCGCTTTACCCCGAAAGGATACTACGCCAACCCCCGTGCGCTAAGCGCTGCCGGAGGCGACCTCTGGGTGGCTACCGCAGGCACGCTCTACAACGTTGGTAATCCGCAAAAAAATATTTCGGCCTACGGCGGCGGGCTGCCCGCATTCAGCCCGCGCAGGGTGGCGGACGGCAAAACCGGAATCGCCATCGCCGACGCAGCGCTGGGGCTGGTGCTCAGCGCCAACGGCTCCTTTGCCCAGGCTGCGCCCAGCGGCCCTGCGAAAAACCAAACCCTTGCCCTCGACGAGCGCGGCGGAAAAATTGCCGCAGCGGCAACCGGCGCGCTGAGCATCCTGGAGCAGAAAGGGGCGTGGACCGGAAGCCTTAGCAGCCAAATGGTCGACATCAACGCCGTGAAAATAAACCCGCAAAATACGGCGGAAGTCTTTGTCGCCACCTCGCAAGGCGTGGCTACCTTCACCGGCGCCGCCTTTGCTCAAGATAATTTGGGCGACATTCGCAGCATCGCCTTCGACCCCGATGGCAACCTCTTTGCCTTTGCCTCCAACAGCGCAACGCCCATACAACGCCGCAACGCCGACGGCTCGTGGAGCGCATTGGCGTGCAGCGCGCTGCACGCAACGCTGCTGGGAAGCGTTGCCCAGGCCAACAGCGTCTTTTGGGGCGTTGCCGAGCCAAAGAGCATCTACCTCTACTCTCCCGGAGCCAACCCTGCCGACCCCGACGACGATAAGGCCGCCATCTTGAGCCTCGACGAGACCTTTTCCGTGAACAGCATCTACGCGCTTGCCGCCGATTTGGACAACGCCATCTGGCTGGGTACGGATGCCGGAGTGGTGGTGTACAGCACGCTGGGAGACCCCTTCGCCGGCGTGCCGCAGGGACAGCGGATAAAAATTCCTACGGAAATTCCGGGTTACGCCGCCTACCTCCTGCAGTACGAGCGGATAGCTGCAATAGCGGTGGACGGCGGAAACCGAAAGTGGTTTGGAACGCGCGACGCAGGCGCCTTCCTCCAATCGGACGATGGCCAGCTGCAGCTGCACGCCTTCAACGCGCAAAACAGCCCACTCCCCTCCAACAACGTGAGAGACATTGCCGTGAACAGCCAAACCGGTGAGGTGCTCTTTGCCACCGATAAGGGAATGGTAGGCTTCTACAGCGACGCTACCGCCGGCAAAGTCAACTTCGACGAAGTGATGGTCTATCCCAACCCGGTGCGACCCGACATGAGCCGGGTTACCATCACCAACCTCGTAGAAGATGCCTCTGTGAAGATTACCGACGTGTCGGGAAACCTTGTCTTCTTCGCCACCGCCAACGGCGGAACGATTACCTGGGACGTGCAAAATCTTAAAGGACATCGCGTGGCAACCGGAGTCTACCTCATCTTCCTCGCCAACCAAACAGGACAGGTGAGCAAGGTGGTAAAGCTGCTGGTAGTAAATTAGGAATTAAGAATTAGGAATTGAGAATTGAGAATTGAGAATTAGGAATTAAGAATTTCTGAATGCTTAAAGCCTTAAATACTTAAACAAATGAATATCAACGATATAAAAATACCGGCCAACAAATTTTCAAGTTCGCCGGTCGCTCGGCAGCACCGGTCGCTCGGCAGCGATTAGTAAATTTCATAATCATCTACAATTAAAATATTTACAAAAAAATAGAGGGCTTAAATTCCTAATTCTTAATTCCTAATTAAAAAATGGGTAAGCTTCGCGGCATAGTGCTGCACAGCATCAAGTACGGAGAGACGAGCGTCATAGCGCACATCTACACCGACATGCAGGGGCGTCAGGCCTACATGCTCAACGGCGTGCGCGGCGCAAGGCCGCGTCGCCAATCGGCGCTCATACAGCCGCTTTTTTTGCTCGATATTGAGGCCTACCCCGTGCGGCGGCAAGGCGCTATATGCCGCATGAAGGAGTTTCGCGCCGGCGTGCCCCTGCGTAGCCTGCCCTTTGATGTGCACAAAAATGCGATAGCGCTTTTCATTGGCGAGGTGCTCTACAAGCTCATCCGCGAGGAGGAGCAGAACGAAGCCCTGTTTGAGTTTTTGTGCAAATACATTTTGCTGCTGGATGAAATGCAGCGGGGCGTGCCGAACTTCCACCTTTACTTTTTGGCGCAGCTGGCGCAGCAGCTGGGATTTTTTCCCGGCAATGCCCATAGCGAAGAGTATGCCTACTTTGACATGAAGAACGGCGTGTTCGCTCCCTTTGCGCCCGCGCACGGCGTTTTCATGGACAAGCCGACCTCGGCCCTCCTGGGAACGCTGCTCGGCGCAGCGTCCGACGATTTGCAGCGAATACAAACATCGAGGATGCAGCGAAGCCTCCTGCTGCGTAAGCTGCTCGACTACTACTGCTCCCACCTTGGCATGGCAAACCCTATCCGTTCGCTGGCGGTGCTCGAAGAGGTGTTTGCTTTTTGAAAAGATAGGAACGCCGACGGCCTCACTACCTTATTACTAATGAAAATTGGAGGCGAGAAAACGGAAAATGAGGTAGTGAGGTTGGTGTTTATGCTATACCTCTCTGCTGCTGCTGCTGCTGCTGCTGCTGCTGCTGCTGCTGCTGCTGCTG
>JAIROF010000214.1 GCA_031257655.1 Prevotellaceae bacterium
TCGGTTACATTAATGAGGTTAATGAGGTTGTTATTTCTACTGTATCTACCTGCTACTGAGGTTGTTTTGTTATTAAAATTAGGTATAAATTAGGTTTTTCGCTCCCTACAATTTATGACACTACCACCTTTTTTTATTTTTAAAGGTGTTCGCGAGCTCCGCTTCGCTCCGGTTCAGGCAGGGCGCAATGCGGTGTATGCCCCCGCAGGTCGATGACCTGCGGACGAATGAATGCAATGTAACCTGCCTGAACTGAGCGAAGCGATTTCGCGAACACTTTTAACGGATTTTACTTTTATATTGCACTCTATATCAGTGAAATAGCTTAAAGAAAAAGATGTGATTGCGATAACGAACCAAAAGTAGTAACAAATTGTTCCAAAATATTTAGTCAAATTGCTGTATATTCAGAACTCCTGACCTGATGAACATTTTGTTGTTGATATATAGTCATATGTGAAAAACATAGCACAAAACATTACTGTCGTGAAAATACTGTCGGGAATACAATAATGTTGAATTTTATGTTTAATAATCAACCTGTTACATTATTTGATGCCCCAAAATTACGACAATGTAATCTGTGCCAAGTCAGGAGTTCTGATATTTGTAATTTAATAAAGTAAAATCCGTTATAAGCCATTTGATTTAGTGAGGTGATAAGGTTGTTGTTCATACTATAGCTCTCTGTTACTGAGGTTGTTTTGTTATTTAAATTAGGTTTAAATTAGGTTTTTCACCCCGCCAATTTATGACGCCACCAAATGCTTATATTCACGGCTGCCGAATTACAAATTCGGTAGGACGGAGCTAATTCTCAATTCTCAATTCTCAATTCTCAATTCTCAATTCTCAATTCTCAATTCTCAATTCACAAGGTGACCCCTGTTTTGAAGATGGCGATGTCCCTAAAGTTGTTTTTTTCGGCGTTCACCTTTTCGCCGTTGGCAACGCTTATCAGGTAGGCTATCAGGCGTTCGGCGGCGTTTTCGATGGGTTCGTTTTCCACGATGCTTCCGGCGTTGAAGTCGATCCAGCTGGGCTTGCGTTGGGAGAGCGGGGTGTTTGTCGAAATTTTCACGGTTGGCACAAAGCAGCCAAAGGGCGTACCCCGTCCGGTGGTAAACAGCACCATTTGGCAGCCTGCGGCTCCCAGCGCCGTTGTTGCCACTAAGTCGTTGCCGGGTGCGCTCAGCAGGTTAAGCCCTTGCTGCGTTATTCGTTCGCCGTACGCCAGCACATCGGTCACCTCCGCGCTGCCGGATTTTTGCGTGCACCCCAGCGATTTTTCCTCCAGCGTAGAGATGCCGCCGGCCTTGTTGCCGGGAGAAGGATTTTCGTATATCGGCTGGCCGTTTTTCACAAAGTACTCCTTAAAGTCGTTGACCAGGCGCACCGTTTTGTCGAATACGTCGGCGTTGGCGCAGCGGTTCATCAGGATCGCTTCGGCGCCAAACATTTCGGGGACTTCGGTGAGCACCGTAGCGCCGCCTTGCGCCACCAGAAAGTCGGAGAACATGCCCAGCAGGGGGTTGGCAGTAACGCCCGACAGTCCGTCGGAGCCGCCGCACTTGAGGCCTACGCGCAGCTCCGAAAGCGGTGCGCAGGTGCGCACATCGGACGAGGCCTTTGCGTACAGCTCGCGCAGCAGCCTCATGCCCTCCTCCAGCTCATCTGCCACCTTCTGCGCCTCAAGAAAAAGAATCCGCTCCGCATCGTAATCCCCCAGGAAGGCGCGGAACGCCTCCGCCTGGTTGTTTTCGCAGCCTAACCCTACCACCAGCACGGCGCCGGCGTTGGGGTGAAGCGCGATGTTGCGCAAAATTTTTCGCGTGTTTTCGTGGTCGTCGCCCAGCTGTGAGCAGCCGTAGCTGTGGGGGTATGCGGCGATGGCGTCCAGCCGGCTTTCGCGGAGCTCGGCCTTGAGCATTTCCGCCAGCCGGCTGGCGGCGCCGTTCACGCAGCCCACGGTGGGCACAATCCACAGCTCATTGCGAATGCCAACTTCGCCGTTTTTGCGCCGGTACCCGTTGAACGACAGGTGGCGGCGCCGAGCGCCGGCCTTAATGCGCACCGGCGAATACCGGTATTCGAGCAGCCCGGAGAGGTTGGTGGCTATGTTTTTTTCGTTCACCCATTCGCCCTGCTCAACGCCGGCAACGGCGCGACCGATGGCGTAGCCGTACTTGATAACGTTGTCGCCAACCTGCAGGGGCGTGAGCGCGAGCTTGTGCCCCGGCGGAATATCCGATTTCAGCGTAAGGCTTACGCCGTTTACCGTCAGCCGGCTGCCTGCGGGCAGCGCCGCAAGCGCCACCGCTACGTTGTCGGCAGGATGTATTTGCAAAAAGGTATCCATCGAAAGGGGGGTTATGGGGTGTGAATCGCTGCAGGCTGAGCGCTTTTTCCGAGCCTGTTTTTCGAGCCGCTGTTGTGCGCAACCTGCCCGCAGGTAGCTTTATGCCGGTTGCCCGAAGATCGCGCTATTCTACGAGCTTTTTTACCGTTTCAGGCATTCCGATGCTCAGGATGCTGTCGATATTTTTTGCGAGCAGGTCGGTAAGCCCCGGTATGCTGTTCAGGTTTTCGTCCCAGATGTACTCTGTTGCAAGTACGCCTGCGGCAACGGTTTGGGCGTTGCCGGAAGCCCACAGGTTGGCGAGGCGGTCGAGAATGGCCTCATCGTCGTTGGGGGTAATGGCGTCGTTGCCGCGTTTGCCGCCCCTGTAGTACACGCAGATGGCGGCAAGCCCCAGCGCCAGCGCCGGGGGCAGGCTACCCCGGCGGGCCAGGTAAAGCTTCAGGCCGGGCAGGTTGCGCGCTTTGAATTTGGCAAACGAGTTCAGCATGATGCTCGTTACGAAGTGCTTTACAAAGGGGTTGCGGAAGCGCTCGAGCACGGCGTTGGCAAACGCCTCGAGCTCGGCTTGGGGCAGGTCGAGCGTAGGGAGCAGCTCGTCGAACATCACCTTGCGGATGTACTTGCCGATGGCGGCGTGCTCGCAGGCTTCGCGAACGGTGTTCAGCCCGCTCAGGTAGGCTACGGGCGAGAGGGCGGTGTGCGGCCCGTTGAGCAGCGTTACCTTGCGGTCGTGGTAGGGCTTTTTGCTGGGGACAAACAGCACGTTCAGCCCCGCCTTGTCGGCGGGAAACTCTAAGGCTACGCTTTGGGGCGCTTCTATTACCCAGAGGTGAAAGATTTCGCCTTTCACCACCAGCTTGTCTTCGTAGCCTGTTTTTGCCGTAATTTCGTCGATGGTATCTTTGGGGAATCCCGGCACAATGCGGTCTACCAGCGTGCCGTACACGCGGCACGCGCGCGCAAACCACTGCGCGAAGGCTTCGCCCAGCTGCCAGAGGTCGATGTATTGCTCGATGCACTTTTTCAGGGCAGCCCCGTTGTGGAGAATCAGCTCGCAGGGCAGGATGATAAGCCCTTTGTCGGCGGCGCCGCCAAAGGTTTGGAAGCGGTGGTAGAGCAGCTGGGTGAGCTTTCCGGGGTAGGATTTTGCGGGCTGGTCTTCGAGCTTATCTTCGGCGCGAAACGCAATGCCGGCCTCGGTGGTGTTGGAGATGACGAAGCGGGCGTCCGGGTTTTCGGCGAGCTTCAGGTACTCCCCAAAGTGCGCGTAGGGGTTTACCCCGCGGCTAATGACGTCAATCAGCCGGATGCTGTTCACCTCCCGGCCGTTGTCTATCCCTTGCAGGTTGAGGTGGTACAGGCCGTCCTGCTCGTTGAGCACGTCCACCATGCCGGTCGCTCTGGGTTGTACCACCGCTACGCTGCTGTTGAAGCCGGCCTTTTCGTTCATGTTAAAGACAATCCAGTCGGCAAAAGCGCGGAGAAAGTTACCCTCGCCGAACTGTATGATTTTTTCGGGGCGTACTGTTGCCACCGAAGCGGTTTTCCTGTTTAAGCGATGCATTCGTCAGCCGTTGGTTAGTTTGGTATTTTCGGCGCTCGTCTGCTAATCTGCGTCAAACGGGTACACCTTATAGTCGTTGATGTTTTCCTTAAAGAGGATGTCGATCGGCATGTAGCAGACCGGCTTGGAGGGCTGGTGAAAGGCGAGGTATCTTGCCAGGGCTGTCAGCCCGTAGTAGCCTTGCAGCTGCGGACGCTGCGCAATGAGGCACTCTACCAGGCCGCTTTTGAGGTACTGTACGTTGCGATCCAGCAAGTCGTAGCCTACGATGCGCAGGTTTCTTATTTTCCGTCTTTCCAGAAAATCGGCTATGCTGTGGATTTGCGAGTTGAACATGACAATGCCCCGGATGTCCTGATTTTTGCGGAAGACCTCCTCCAGCGTTGCCTCATTTCCGCTTTCGTCTTCGGCGTGCAGGTTTACGCGGATGAGCCGGAAGGAGGATTCGAGCGAATACTTGTCGAGGTAGGCCAGGAACCCTTCTTCGCGCTTGGAGGTTTGGTTGGAGCCCGTGGTTTCGCCGCCATTGCGCCGCATGTGCACCAGCAGGATGGCGGAGGAGGACGAAAGGTTGCTGAGCATGATTTTTGCGGCCACGTAGCCGCTCTGGTGCGACTGCTGGCCGTAGTAGGCAAGGCAGCTGACGCTTTCTACGTTGGAATCTACAAACACGAATGGGATGCTGCGCTCCTCCAGCTCTTTGATGAGCTTGAGCGCTTCGCGCCTAAAGAAGGGCGCCATCAGCACCCCGTCGGGGTTGGATTCCAGCAGGCGCTGCGCCTGCAATACAAACGAATCCATGTTGTACTGGTTGAATTGCAGGAGCTCCGTTTTTACGCGGTAGTCCGAAATCTCTTCTTCGGCGCGCTTTATACCTTTGATGATGTCCCACCAGTAGTCGCCTTGAACGGCCTCCGGCAGCAGCGCCACCAGCCGGTACTCTTTTTTTATGGCCAGCACACGGGCCATTTTGTTGGGCTTGAAGTTCAGCTTGTTCAGGATATCCTCAATGCGCTTCTTGATTTCGGGAGCAACGCCGCCGCGGTTGTGGATTACGCGGTCTACAGTACCCGGCGAAACGTCCGCCAGCACTGCTATGTCTTTTATGCGTATTTTGTCGTCAGAATAAGTCGCTTTTTTTACTTCCGGTTCAGACATGGGTAAATATTTTTTATGATTTATAATGGTGTGATTTACTGTCTTACTTTTATTGATTTACGATAGATATAACTTGTAGTGCGTTGATTACCATTGATATTCTTGTGTCGATGCCGCTTAATCTACATAAAATCTAAATAGATAGCCGCACAAAAGTAGTATTTTTCGTGTAATTATGCTATGGTGCAAACACAATTTAAGTCGTAAAATATTGTAGCGCCCTACTAAATAGCCTACTAAATAGCGTGCTATGCGGCTGTGTTCGTGCACAATCGCTTCAAAAAAAATAGTTGGTAGCGCCTAAATTGTATGAAAAATTTAGGGGTAAGCTGTACGCTTACAGAAATCTCACCATCATCTCCCTCGTAGGCTGCGCTCCGCAGGATGGCTGCCGGCGGCCCCGCCGTGGCCGCGCGCCCAGCGAAAGGAGAAAGCACAAAAAACGCGTTTGTTAAGAATGGTTAAGTTGAGGAGGGGAGATGAAACCTTATTTTTACCTTATCAAAAGATGGAAACTCTCTCGGTATCAGCGAGATACCAACTCGTCATCCGGCCTTACTGCCGCATTATACTCCGCACGGTTCAAAAGCTGCGATTTGTTTTTTTTAGCGCACAGATGGCGCAGATGGCGCAGATTTTTATGATTTGCGCAGATTTCGGCCATTTGGCTGCGCCGAGATGCGCTACGCTCCGGTTCTTCGGCTGCGTAAATCATAAAAATCCGCGTTCTTCTGCGCGCTATTCCCGCTAAGGCGCGAGTGGTACCCGCCTCTGCAAATCCTGCGGGACGGCGCGCGCTGCCGAGTTTTTAGTTTTTGGTTTTTAGTTTTTTAGTGCGGGATTATCCGTTCATAATTTCGGTTTGGAGGTTAATGGATTCTTCGTGGATGAGCTCCAGCAGGCGCTTGGTGAAGTCGTAGCTCAGGCCCATTGCGGTTGCCAGGCTGCAACGCTTTTCCAGGATTTCCTCCCAGCGGTTTAGCTGCAGCACCATCAGGTTGTGGTCTTTTTTGTAGCGCCCAATTTTTTGTGAGATGCTCATGCGCTGCGCTATCGACTGAAAGATGGTATCGTCGAGGATGTCTATCTGCTGGCGGTATGCGTCGAGCTTGCTTCGGAGCTCCGGCTTGGCGGGGCTTACCTCCCGCAGCTGCAGGGCGAAAATCATTTGGGCGTAGTCGTTGGGCGTGAGCTGCTGCTCGGCGTCGCTTTTGGCGATGCAGGGGTTGTTGTGCACCTCAACCATAAGCCCGTCCATGTTCAGGTCCAGCGCTTTTTGCGCCACTACGGGGACGAGGTTTCGCTTGCCGGCAATGTGGCTTGGGTCGCAGATAACGGGCAGGGCGGGGCAAAGCGTTTTGAGCTCAATCGGCATGTTCCACACCGGCTCGTTGCGGTAGGCCGATTTTTCGTACGCCGAAAAGCCGCGGTGAATGGCGGCCAGCTGCGTAATGCCGGCGCGGTGGATGCGCTCCAGCGCGCCCACCCACAGCTGGAGGTCGGGGTTTACCGGATTTTTGACCAGCACCATCACGTTGCACCCCCTGATGCTGTCGGCTATGCCCTGCACCGAAAAGGGGTTGGCCGAAGTCCGGGCGCCCACCCAGAGCACGTCTACGCCGTACTTGAGCGCCAGCTCGGCGTGCTCGGTCGTGGCTATCTCTACGGCAGTGCGCAGCCCGGTTTCCTGCTTTACGGTTTGCAGCCACCGGAGCGCCACCTCTCCCATCCCCTCAAACGAGCCGGGGCGCGTGCGCGGCTTCCACACCCCCGCGCGAAAGTAGCTGATGCGCTGCGACGCTTTGAGCTGCCGCGCGGTGTCGAGCAGCTGCTCTTCGCTCTCGGCGCTGCACGGGCCGGCAATGAGCACAGGCCAGCGAGGATTCTCCAAGTGGTTTGCAATGGGCGAAAGGGTTAAATCAATTTTCATTTTTTTTTGCTGAATGGTAAGTTTACTTGATAATTTTTTCTATTCCGTTGGCTTCGGCTATCAGCGCGGCAATTCCGTCGGAGTTGTGCGCGTCGATGCAGGCCTTAAAGCGCTGCAGGTTTTCTATGTACTTCTCCAGCGCGTGCGATACGCTGGCTGCATTTTGCAAAAAGATAGGCGTCCACGTTGCGGGGGAGCTTTTGGCCAGCCGCACCGTCGATTCAAAGCCTGTGCCGGCAAGGTCGAAGATGTACTTTTCGCTTTTTTCGACCTCCAGCACCGTAAGCCCCAGCATGAACGAGCTCACGTGCGACAGGTGCGAAACGTAGGCTACGTGCCTGTCGTGCGCCTCCGCGTCGGTGTAGAAGAGCACCTCCATGTTGAGGCTGCGGTACATCGCGAGCGCGCGGTTTAGCGCAAAATCGGCGCTGAGGCGATGCTCGCACACAATAGCTTTTTTTCCGTCAAAAAGCCCGTCTGCTGCTGCCGTTGGGCCGGAGTACTCTGTGCCGGCCATGGGGTGGGAGGCTACGTACTGCGCGCGCCTGCGGTGGAAGCGGGCCTCCGTACATATCCCGTTTTTGGTCGACCCCATATCCACCACCGTGGCGTCCTCCTTTAGCAGGTTGAGGATGTAAGGCAGCAGCTCCAGGGCTGCGTTGACCGGCACCGCCAGCAGCACCAGATCGGCCGCTTTTATCGCTTCGTTCGGCAGCAGGATTTCGTCCACCAAGCCCAAGGCAAGCGCCTGCTCCGCATGTTGGTAGTTGGTGTCAAACCCTATGAGCCTCGTGGCAAATCCGCGCTTGCGCAGCGCAATTGCTGCCGAACCGCCAATTAACCCAGTGCCGATGAAATATACTGTCATTTTTAATTAGAAATTATAAATTAAGAATTAGGAATTGAGAATTAGGAATTTTTGCGCCTAATTTTCAATTCCGTTAATTGGCCGGCTAAAATTCGGCCGTAATTTTATGCTTGTTTTTATTTTGCTTTGCTTTACGCTGTTGATTTTTATCCGATTGCGCCTCAAAGGAGGCTGGTAAAACGGATTTTACTTTTTTTTTAAATTGCATACATACAGCAATTTGGCTAAATATTTTAGAGCGCTCTGTTGCTACTTTTGGTGCGTCATTGCAATCATTCCTCCCCCTCGTTTCCTAACGAGGGGGGAAATGGTCTTACGTTTTTAACGTTGCTCGGCAACGCCCTACGGATTAGAACGCCCCACCCGCCTTTCGGGGCGAAGCCCCAATAGCCATAATCGCTAATGCCCCGCCCGGCGTAGCGTCCGCGTTGCGCCGCTATTGTCTGAACTCGGATTTTACGGGATTTATGGGATTAAGATGATTGTCTGAACACGGATTTTACGGGATTTATGGGAATAAGATGATTGTCGGAACTCGGAGATTACGGGAGTTTTGGGTTTCAGAGGATTTCTACCGCGTATCGATTGTTTTCGCCCCGCCCGGCGTAGCGTCCGCGTTGTGCGGCTATTGTCTGAACTCGGATTTTACGGGATTTATGGGATTAAGATGATTAATACCGCGTAGCGCCTGTTTTCGGCCCGCCCGGCGTATCGTCCGCGCTGCGCGGCGATG
>JAIROF010000010.1 GCA_031257655.1 Prevotellaceae bacterium
TTTTTCGCGTCAATGTGCACAAATGAAAAAACCCGGCACCGCTGAAAGGCTTGGCCGGACTTGGTTTCGTGAGGGGTCAAAGGAGGAGGGGGAAAAGGGAGGGACAGGTCTCCCGTATGGCATTGGTATGGTGGGAGATTGGCTACACTTGCTTAACCGTATGCGTTAGCATACGGATACGGCCTACGGGGAGAAAGAAAGCCCGTCCTGCCGAATTTGTAATTCGGCAGGACGAAAGGGTACGAATGCTTTCAAATTCTCAATTCTCAATTCTCAATTCTCAATTCTCAATTCTCCGCCACCATACCACTGCCATACGGGATAAGTGTGGGAGATTGGCTATACAATCCTTTCATAGCGCCTCAAAAAAAGAATTAGCCCCCAAATTTCAATTATTTTTACTACCTTTGCAGCCATGTTTCAAAAGAACAACTTTATATGCGTGCAAGCAGCAACATCATCAAACTAAAAAAGGGGCTCAATATAAAGCTGCGGGGTTTGCCCGAAAGGGTTCTTCCCAAATGCCCTACTCCCACATCCTACGCCATAAAGCCTGCTGATTTTCACGGGTTGACGCCAAAAATGTTGTTGGCGGAGGGTAGCGCTGTAAAGGCGGGGACGCCGGTTTTTTGCGATAAGTACAGGCCCGAGATACGCTTCGCCTCGCCCGTGAGCGGCACGCTGCAGGCGGTGAGGCGCGGCGAACGCCGGAAAATTCTGGAAGCTGTAATTGTACCCGATGGACAAGGCGCAAGCGAGCAATTCGCCGTTCCCGATTTGAAAACAGCGTCGCGCGGCGAGGTGGTAGAGGCGATGCTCCGCGCGGGCGCGTGGCCGTTTCTGGTGCAGCGCCCCTACGGCGTTATTGCCGACCCGCAGGCAGCGCCCAAAGCCATCTTCATATCGGGCTTCGACACGGCGCCGCTGGCCGCCGACGCCGACTACCTCGTGAACGGCGAAGGCGCGCCGTTCCAAAAAGGCGTCGACGCGCTGAGAAAGCTCACGGCGGGCAGCGTTCACCTTTCGCTCTGCGCCGACTACCCCGCCAACAACACCTTTGAGTACGCCAAAGGCGTGGAGGTGCACCGCGTAAGAGGGCCGCACCCCGCCGGCAACGTTGGCGTGCAGATACACCACATCGACCCCATCAACAAGGGCGAGGTGGTGTGGACAATTGCGCCCCAGCACGTGGTGGCGCTGGGGCGGCTTTTCGCCACCGGCGCGTACGACGTGGCAAAGGTCGTTGCGCTGGTCGGCTCGGAGGTCAAGAAGCCGCGCTACTACCGCATGGTTGCCGGAACGTCGCTGAGCGGGCTGGCGGAGCTGGTCAACGACCGGGGCGAGCACAAGCGCGTCATTAGCGGCAACGTCCTCACCGGAGCAAACGTCGGCATAAACGGATACCTCGGCTTTTACAGCAACGAAGTAACGGTAATCCCCGAAGGCGACCGCTACGAGCCGCTGGGCTGGCTGATGCCGCGCCTCAAGAAGCTGAGCATGTCGCGCTCCTACCTTTCGTGGCTCACGCCCGCCCGGCAGTACGCCCTCAACACCAACCTCAACGGCGGCCAGCGCGCATTTGTGGTGAACGGACAGTACGAGCGCGTGCTGCCCATGGACATCCTGCCGGTTTTCCTGATAAAGGCCGCCATAGCGGGCGACGTAGAGCGCATGGAGCAGCTGGGCATCTACGAAGTGGTAGAGGAAGACCTCGCGCTGTGCGAATTTGTGTGCGCCTCAAAAATCGATGTGCAGCACCTGCTGCGAAAGGGCATCGACCTGATGAGGGCAGAGGCCGGCTAAAGGAGACCTCTAAAATAAAGAAACGAAAAATTCCATAACCTTAGGTTTAGGAGCTTACATGAAGATAATACGCAACTTTTTAGACCGGATCAAGCCGGATTTTGAGCCGGGTAAGCGCTTGCACTTTCTGCACTCAACGTTCGAGGCGTTTGAGTCGCTGCTGTTTGTGCCCAAAACGGTGACCACCAACGGCTGCCACGTGCGCGACGCCATCGACCTCAAGCGCACCATGACGGTGGTGATAGCGGCGCTTACGCCCGCCCTGCTGTTTGGCATTTGGAACGTAGGATTTCAGCACCACCTGTCCATCAACCACGAGGTGGGCTTCTGGAGCATCTTTGGGTACGGCCTGTCCAAAATACTGCCAATGCTGGCGGTATCCTACATCGTGGGGCTGGGCATTGAGTTTGCCGTGGCGCAGGTACGCGGGCACGAGGTGAACGAGGGCTTTCTGGTGTCGGGCATGCTCATCCCCATGATCATGCCGCCGGACGTTCCGCTGTGGATGCTGGCGCTGGCCACGGCGTTTGCCGTAGTCATCGGCAAGGAGGTTTTTGGGGGCACGGGGATGAACATCTTCAACCCGGCGCTGCTGGCGCGCGCCTTCGTATTTTTTTCGTACCCCTCGTACATGTCCGGCGACGCCATCTGGATTGGCGGGCTTTCGGGCAGCACGGCGGTGGTGGATGGCTTTTCGGGCGCCACCCCGCTGGCCAAAGCGTTTGCCGGGCAGCTGCCGTTTTCGGCAATGGAGGTCGAAAAAATGTTCTGGGGCTTTACCCCCGGCTCCGTTGGCGAAACCTCTACGGTGGCCATCCTGCTGGGGGCGGCGCTGCTGGTGTTCACCGGCGTAGGCAGCGGGCGCATCATGCTGGCGGTGGCGGCGGGAGGATACCTCACCGGGTGCCTCTTTAACCTGATAGGCGCCAACGCCTACATGAGCATCCCGGCGTACCAGCACCTCATCATGGGCGGATTTGCGTTTGGCGCGGTGTTCATGGCCACCGACCCCGTAACCTCATCCCAAACGCGGGCGGGAAAGTGGATTTACGGCTTCCTCATCGGCGCCCTGGCGGTCGCAATCCGCGTGCTCAACCCGGCCTACCCCGAAGGCATGATGCTCGCCATTTTACTTATGAACGTTTTTGCCCCGCTGATTGACCACTGCGCAGTGCAGGCCAACATCCGCAGGCGGCTCCGGCGGGCAAAGCAAGTTGTACAACCAAAGGCGTAGAGCCAAAGTAAACCATGAACAAGGACGGTAACAAATACATATACCTGTACTCCATAGCGCTGGTGGTAACCGTGGCGGCGGTGCTGTCGGTAGCGGCAACGCTGCTCAAGCCCTTTCAGCAAAAAAATGTTGAGGTGGAGAAAAAGCAAAGCATCCTGCTCTCCGTGCACAAGGCGGCGGACGTAGCGCAGGCAAAAAACAAGGCGCAGTACGTTGAGGAGGAGTACGCGCGGTACATCACCGGCAGCTGCGTGCTCAGCTCGCTTGGCGTGGCGCAGGAGGGCGACGCCTTTGCGGTGAGCCTCGAAGAGGAAATGGCCAAGCCTGCCGCCGACCGCCGGCTCCCGGTGTTCATCTGCACGGACAGCGACAGCACGCTCAAGTACATCATCCCGGTGCGCGGCGCCGGCCTGTGGGGGCCTATCTGGGGATACGTGGCGCTGCACGACGACTTCTCCACCATCTACGGCGTAGTATTCGACCACCAGGGCGAAACGCCCGGGCTGGGCGCAGAGCTGTCAACGCCGGAGTTTCAGCGGCAGTTCGCAGGAAAGCAAATTTTCGACGCCGCCTCCGCCTTCACCTCCGTAAAGGTGGCAAAGGGCGGCGGAACGCAAGGCCGACCCCACGAGGTGGACGCCATATCGGGCGGAACCATCACCAGCCAGGGGATAGAAAAAATGCTGCTGGATAACCTGAGCCTCTACCTGCGCTTCTTCCGGGAGCAGCAGCAGGCTAAGGCTGCCCGGCAAAAGCAGGAAAACGAAGAAAAAGCGGCGGCGGCAGCTCCGCCACCGGCGCCCGCCGCAAGGAGAGCGCCTGCGCTCAACCCGCCTGCCGCCGGAGCCGCCGCCGCTACGCCGCCCGCTACCGCCGCTGCCCCTGCCGCCGCAGACTCCGCCCCGAAAGCGGCCGCCGAAAGCGAAAACGCAGCAAACGACGCATCGCAAAATGCGCAGCAAAGCGAAACGCAAAACGCGCAGCACGACGCATCGCAAAACGCGCAGCAAAGCGAAACGCAAAACGACGCGGGCTAATTCTTTTTTTGAGGCGCTAGGAAAAATATTTCATACATTTGCGGGAAAATCGGGTTTAAATGGGAAGAAAGCAATTAGAGCGTCTGGCGGTGGAAGATTTTTAAAAGGATAAAAACAATGAAATACGCCAATATTCGGGAAGAAGAGCTAAAAAACAGCCTTGCGGCCGACCTTTTTTCACAATTCGACTGTACGGGAATTATCGGCAACATTGATTTTGCCGTGAAGCTCAAACGCCCTGCAGACGCCATTGATTTTAACGACGAATACTTGCTGTGGGCAGAGGCAAAGGCAGCCTCATCCGATATGCTGATAATGCTTACGCAGCTGGTTTTAACCATCGGCAAGGCGCGAACGTTCGACAAAATCCTGCCGCCGCCGTTTTTGGGTTGCTGCGACTGCGAAAAAATCGCTTTTGTGCCTTACTCCGATATTCAGGATATTTTTTACCAAAACGATTTTAACTGGAACGTTGCACCCTCAAATCACGAAACAAAAGAATTAAAGCAGGTTTACGGTCAAATAGAAAAGATTATTAACAACGATATTCCATGTAAAACATATTTATTTTATTTTGATAAAGACGATAGGGAGCTGCGGCAGTTTATCCGCGAAAATTTTATTGTCGGCAAACGCGAAACCGCCACGACAAAGATTGACAAAAACAACTTTATTATCATCTACAGCAAGTGGCTCGAAACGGTGAAGCCGACAATTGCAGCAAATTGGGACATGGTAAAAAAAAGCGGTTTGATTGACGGCGATTTTTATCTTGCCGATTTGCTGTCGGATGAAAATCAAACGATTGTTGAAAAATTATTTGTGCTTTTGAGGTCAAATCGCTATATTGCAAACCGGCATATCAATGATGCCGGTTTATTTACAGAAAGTTCGGTTTATTTTACAGACAGCCAAAAAGCGCACAACCGGTTTTGGGCAAAATACGCGCGTCCGCCTCACGAAGATTACTGGGATTACATCATTGACCGCCACGATTTGCTTGTGCCTCAAGATATACGCGAGCGCAGGGGCAGCTTTTATACGCCGTGCATCTGGGTCGAAAAATCACAGGAATATCTGGCAAAAGTTCTTGGTAAGGATTGGCAGGATGAATATTACATTTGGGATTGCTGCGCAGGGACGGGCAATTTGCTTGCAGGATTGACAAACAAATACAACATCTGGGCGTCTACGCTGGATAAATCGGACGTCGATATTATGAAACAGCGCATCGAAAACGGTGCAAACCTGCTCGAAAATCACGTTTTTCAATTTGATTTCCTAAACGACGATTTTTCTAAACTTCCCGACGGACTGCGCAAAATAATCGATTCGCCGGAGGCAAGAAAGAAGCTGGTTATTTACATTAACCCGCCGTATGCGGAAGCAAGCAATCGCCAAACGATTATAGCAAAAGGAAAAAATAAATCTAACGTTGCAACAAAAACGAAAACATACGATTATTTCAGCAAAATAGCGGGAACTGCTACAAGAGAACTTTTTGCCCAATTCTTTTTAAGAATTTACAAAGAAATTCCCGACTGTAAATTAGCGTCTTTCAGCACGCTGAAATATATAAATTCTCAATATTTTATTAAATTTAGAAACTATTTTAAAGCAGATTTTAAAGCAGGATTTGTTTGCAAGGCAAATTCTTTCGATAATGTAAACGGAGATTTTCCAATAGGATTTTCCATTTTTGACTTGGCAAACAAGCAAGATTTTTCAACTGTTAAAGTGGATGTTTATGATAATAATAAAGATGTTACTCAATCATTTTATATTGGAACAAAAAGATTCTATGCATATAAAAAAGGAGTATTTATTATTAATTGGCTGAGAAAATATTATGATAAAAAAGGAAAGTTTACTGCATATTTAAGAATGCAAGGCACAGACATTCAGAATAATTTAGGGGTATTTATTACTAATTGTCTTTCCGATAATGATTTAAAAAAGCATTTATATACAATAATTACCGCGAATAATCTGATAGAGATGTCTGTTTACTTTGCCGTCCGTAAAGTAGTTTCCGCCGAGTGGCTCAACGACCGCGACCAGTTTCTTTATCCGAATAAAAAATGGGAGAAAGACGCTGAGTTTCATAACGATTGTTTGACTTACTCCCTGTTCAACAACAATATATCTTCAAAGAACGGAGTAAATCACTGGATTCCTTTTTCTGAAAATGAAGTAAATGCACGCGACAAATTCGAGAGTCATTTTATAATCTCCTTTTTAAGCGGGAAAGTTATAAAAAACGGCTATGCCAATTTGTTTGACCCTGATTATTTGGCAGATGTGAAAAAGAAAAAGCTACCTGCCGTTAGCTGGGAAAAAGGAAAAAAGCGTGAATTTTCCACCGAAGCGCAAGCCGTATTCACAGCCGGTAAAGAATTATGGAAATATTACCACGCACAACCCGGGTGCAGCGTTAATGCTTCGCTGTACGACATCCGCGAACACTTTCAGGGGCGCAACGACAAAGGAAAAATGAACAGCAAAAGCGACGACGAACAATACGCGGAGTTGATTGGCAACCTCCGCACTTCGTTGAAAATTTTGGCAGGGAAAATTGAGCCAAAAGTGTATGAATACGAGTTTTTAAAAGGATAAAAACAATGAAATACGCCAATATTCGGGAAGAAGAGCTAAAAAACAGCCTTGCAGCCGACTTTTTTTCACAGCTCGGCTGTACGGGAATTATCGGCAACATTGATTTTGCCGTGAAGCTCAATAGCGAATGCTAAAGCAGAAAATCTAAACGGCAAATTACAACGTTTTATTACGGGGGCATCAAAGACAAGGATTTTTTCCTTTACCGTACTGCCGGTTATTTTTCATAGCACCTCAAAAAAAGAGTTAACTAAAAACGCAAAGCGCGCAGCACGACGCATCGCAAAGTGCGCAGCAAAGCGAAACGCAAAACGCGCCGCAGGAAGCAGCGCAACATGTACAACAACCAGAATAAGCATCATCATAAATGAAAAAGGAACCCATATTTTCGTCAAAAAGCCTGAAGCTGCTCACCGACCCGCTGGGGCGGACGAACCCCGTAACGGTGCTGGTGCTGGGGATTTGCTCGGCGCTGGCGGTAACGGCAAAGCTGGAGCCCGCGGTGGTGATGGCCATTTCGGTAACGGCGGTGATAGCCGTTTCCAACGTCATCATGTCGGCGCTGCGCAACACCATCCCCAACCGCATCCGCATCATTGTGCAGCTGGTGGTCATATCGCTGCTGGTGATACTCGTCGACCAGGTGCTGCGGGCGTTTGCCTACGCCGTGAGCAAGCAGCTGTCGGTGTTTGTGGGGCTAATCATCACCAACTGCATCGTGATGGGGCGCATAGAGGCGTTTGCGCTGAGCAACAAGCCGCTGCCGGCGCTCCTCGACGGCATTGGCAACGGCTTGGGCTACGGCGCCATTCTGGTGGCGGTGGGCTTCTTCCGCGAGCTGCTCGGGTCGGGCACGCTGTGGGGCTACCGCGTCATCCCCAGCTGCTTTTACGTGGCCAACGGCGGCGTGTACGAAAATAACGGGCTTATCATCCTGCCCCCTATGGCGCTCATCCTGCTGGGCATTATCATCTGGATACAGCGAAGCCGCAGCAAAAACCTCAGCGGAAGCTAACGCGTAACGTAAATTTTAAAAGGGAGTAAAAAAATGGGAGATATAGTCAGCATATTTATCCGGTCGATCTTTATCGACAACATGATTTTTGCGTACTTCTTGGGAATGTGCTCGTACATTGCCGTTTCCAAGAGCGTGAAGATTTCGGCAGGCTTAGGGGTGGCGGTGGTTTCGATGCTGCTGATAACCGTACCTGTCAACTATCTGCTCAACAAGTACGTGCTAAGCAGCGGCGCGTTGGCGTGGATAAGCGAAGATTTGGGGGGCGTGGACTTGAGCTTTCTATCGTTCATCGTTTTCATAGCCGTCATCGCCTCCATTGTGCAGATAGTGGAGATGGTAGTGGAGCGGTTTGCGCCGGCGCTGTACTCGTCGCTGGGCATCTTTTTGCCGCTCATTGCGGTGAACTGCGCTATCCTCGGCGGCTCGCTGTTCATGCAGGAGCGCGGCTACCAAACGCTTGGCCAAGCGGCGGCCTTCGGGTTAGGCTCGGGGGTTGGATGGCTGCTGGCCATTGTGGGCATCGCCGCCATTCGCGAAAAGCTGGCCTACTCCAACGTCCCAGAACCCCTGCGCGGGCTGGGTATCACCTTCATCATCACCGGGCTTATGGGCATCGCTTTCATGGGATTCATGGGCGTAAAGCTGTGAAAGAGAGTAGTTAAAGTAGGTAGAGTAGTTAAAGTAGGTAGAGTAGGGGTGGCATCATAAATTGGCGGGGTGGCTTGTGAACAAAATCGCTGATTTTCATCAATTTACAAAAAACATCCTTATTGTAAAATATTCACATTTAATAAATTAAGTAGATTGCGCAGGTTAAATTCCTAATTCCTAATTCCTAATTATAAAGATGGTGACAACGATAGCAATCCTTGTTTTTTTGGTAATCATTCTGCTGCTGGTATCGCTGCTGCTGTTTGCCAAGCAGGCGCTTATTCCCCAAAAGGACGTGCCGGTGGACGTCAACGCCGGCGAGCGCAGGCTTTCGGTGGCGTCGGGCTTTAGCTTGCTTGCCTCGCTATCGGCCAACGGCGTCTTTCTCCCCTCCGCGTGCGGCGGCGGCGGCACGTGCGGCTTGTGCCGGTGCCGGGTGGTGAGCGGCGGCGGCGGCATACTGCCTACGGAGGTGGGCTTTTTTACGCGCAGGCAGCAGCAGGAGCGCTGGCGCTTGGCCTGCCAGGTAAAGGTGCGCGAAAGCTTGGCGGTGAAAATCCCGGAGGAGATTTTGGGAATAAAGCAGTGGGAGTGCGAGGTGGCGAGCAACCGCAACGTGGCCACCTTCATTAAGGAGCTCGTGGTGAAGCTGCCCGAGGGGCAGGCGCTCAGCTTCAAGTCCGGCGGGTACATTCAGGTGAGCGTCCCCGCGTGCGAGGTCGATTTTGCCCGGGACGTTGAGGTGGCGCCCGAGTTCCGGGCAGACTGGGACAGGATGAAGATTTGGGATTTGAAGATGAACAACCCCGCGCCAACGTTCCGCGCCTACTCCATGGCCAGCTACCCGGCAGAAGGGAGCATCATCATGCTCAACGTGCGCATCGCCACGCCGCCGTGGAGCCGCGAGCAGGGCTTTGCGGGCGTCAGCCCGGGCGTGTGCTCCTCCTACCTCTTTTCGCGCAAGCCGGGCGACAGGGTTACCATTTCGGGGCCATACGGCGAATTTTTCCTGCGCGACACGCAAAGCGAAATGATGTTCATTGGCGGCGGCGCCGGCATGGCGCCCATGCGCTCGCACATTTTCCACCTGTTCCGCACCCTCAAAACGGGGCGCAAGGTAACCTTCTGGTACGGCGCGCGCTCGCTCCGCGAGGTGTTTTACGAGGAGCAGTTCCGGGCGATAGAAAAGCGCCACCCCAACTTCAGGTTTACCATTGCCCTCTCCGACCCCCAGCCGGACGACCGCTGGGACGGGGCTACCGGATTTATCCACCGCGTGATTTACGACCAGTACCTCCGGCAGCACGAGGCGCCCGAAGACGTGGAGTACTACCTGTGCGGACCCCCCATGATGACCGCCGCAACCACCAAAATGCTCTACGAGCTGGGCGTGCCCGACGAAATGGTTATGTTCGACAACTTTGGGGCGTAGCGGAAGGAAAATGTCTGGCGCGCTAAGCCCCTTTGAGCGCCTTTACAAGCGCGGCGAGCGCCTGCGCCGGATTTTCCGTTTTCATGAAGCTTTCGCCCATCAGGAATCCCCCGAATCCTGCCTGCTGGAGCGTTTTCACCGTTTCGGCGTTGGAGATGCCGCTTTCGGAGACTTTGACGTAGCTGCCGGGAATGAGGGGCGCCAGCCGTAGCGAGGTTGCCGTGTCGGTTACGAAGGTGGAGAGGTTGCGGTTGTTGACGCCCACGGCGTTCACGTGCGGGTTGATGTACGCCAGCTCGGCTTCGCCGTGCACCTCCAGCAGCGTCTCTAAGCGGAGCGACTGGGCAAAGTGCGCCAGCTCCGAGCACTGGGCTATCGTGAGGGCCGAGGCGATGAGCAGCACGGCGTCGGCGCCGGCAATCCGGGCTTCGCACAGCTGGTAGGGGTCGATGATGAAGTCCTTGCGGAGCAGCGGCACGCTTGCCACCCTACGCGCCGCCGTGAGGTCGGCGAGCGAGCCCGCGAAGTACTCCCTGTCGGTGAGCACCGATATGGCGGCGGCGCCGTGGGCGGCGTAGCCGCCTGCAACGGCTTCCACCTCCGCCTCCCTGTTGATAAAGCCCTTAGAGGGCGACCGGCGCTTAAACTCGGCGATGATGGGCGTATCGGAGCGGCGCAGGCTTTCGGAAAACGACAGCACCTCCCGCGACGCCTCCCGCGCCTCGCTGTAAACGTCGTCGAAGCTGCGCCGCCGCCGACCGGCGAAAACCTCCTCCCGCTTGGCGCTGAGTATCTTTGCTAAAATATCCACTTTTTTAATTGAGAATTGAGAATTGAGAATTAAGAATTCATGTTATGCATATAGCTGTCTGAATTCGGATTTTGGTAGTGTCATAAATTGTAGGGAGCGAAAAACCTAATTTACACCTAATTTTAATAACAAAACAACCTCAGTAGCAGGGAGATACAGTAGAAATAATAACCTCATTAACTTCATTAATGTAAACGATTTATAATCAGCATAATACTTACTGTCTCGTGCAATTTATGACATCACCCGGATTTTTTTGATTTGAATGATTATTATGATTGATGGCGCACATAGCGCTGTAGAGACGCACGCCGTGCGTCTCACTGCGCATTGCGCGTCTCACTGCGCAATGCGCGTCGATGCTATTCCGTTATCCGAGCCGCGCGCGGGGCACAAAATTACGTGAAAATTATGCGATTTCCAAGCGCTTGATGCGATTTGTTTTTTTAGCGCACGGATGGCGCAGATTTTTATGATTTGCCCAGATTTTAGCCTTTTCTTTATCTGCGTAAATCATAAAAATCTGCGTAATCTGCGCGCTATTTTTACACAAAACTATGCCGAGCGCAGTATAACCCTTTAGGGTGTTCATATCAATAGAAATTATGTAGCCCCACCCCTACTCGGAACTCCGGAGGCGTTTTCTGGGGAAAAGGAAAGCGAGTACGCTGTAACCGTATGCTAAAGCATACGGTTAATCAAGTGTCGTCCCTGCGGGACTTGCAGAAGTGGGTATAGTTCCTTTCGAGAGGGGGCGAGGGTGAGGTCAAATAAAATAACACACCACAAAAGCGCTGATTTTTATCATTTTACAAAAATAAATTTATTGTAAAATAATAGTATTCAACAAATTAAACAACTTGCGAAAGTTGAATTAATGATTAATGGTTAATTCATTGTTCATTGTTCATTGTTCATTGTTCATTATTCATAATTGTTTCGTATCTTTGCAGGGTAAATTTTAAAAGGTAAAGATTATGGCAACTCCTATTAGAAGCATACCGGTGCTGGAAGGCGAGGTCGCCCGCCGGTTTGTGAAAGAAGCGAAAGAAAACGAGAAGAGGCGGGGAACATACAAGTTTTCCGAAGAATCAATCGCCTCGTATAAAGGGATTATTGAAAAAGCAAAAAAGTTCGGTACGCTGCCATTATAATGCGATTAATGCGATGGGCTTCCTGCGTGATAAATGCTTAATATTTCCGCTCAATAACGAGACGTTGAAACACTGCCGCCCATTTTCGTGCGGCGACAATGACCTGGACGATTTCTTTTCCCGCGACGCCAACAATTACGCGCGGCAATTGTTGGGGAAGTCGTACTGTTTCCGTTTGGAAGATGATATGTCGGAGGTTATATGCGCATTCACGCTATCCAATTCAAGCATTGACGCCCGCAATCTTCCTAACAGCCGGCGTAAGAAATTGACGGAAAATATCCCACATGAGAAAAGCCTGAGCAGCTATCCTGCCACATTAATAGGCAGGCTGGGAGTCAGCCGCGAATATGGCGGTCGTGGCATCGGTACGGAGTTGATGGAATTTATCAAACAGTGGCTGTTGGAACCGGGCGCGAAAGCCGCTTGCCGTTACCTCACCGTGGATGCTTACAACAATATTCAAACGTTAAAATTCTACGAGACCAACGGCTTTAAGCTATTGTTTTCATCGGAACAGCAGGAAAGGGAATACATTGGACTTTCACCTGAAAGGGAATTAAAAACAAGATTAATGTATTTTGATTTGATATTTTATTGACGTATGATGTATGAACAAAGAGTTGAGAATGACATAATTTATAACTCATAATTCATAGCTGTTTCGTATCTTTGTGGCATCATTAAACATACGGCATTATGGAAACAAAAAAAACAACAGCGAAAACTAAGGCTGAGAAAGCTGAGGTGGCCACACCGGTAAAAGCCAAAAGGAAAAAAAGAGAACCCAGAGGGTGGTATATGGACAAAGAAGTCGGTAAAATACCGCTCGACGAATTCTTTAAAGATGAGCCGGAATTTACCGGTCCGGGAAGAACGGATATGCTGAAAAAAAAGTACCCAGGTTTTGGAACAGGAGAAATATTGGATATGCGAGCCGTACTAAAATAAACAACTATGAACCGCCGCTATCTTTTAGACACCAACATCGTGATGTTTTTCTTTCTTAATCCAAAGGATTTGATACGGAAAGTGCAAAACAGACTGAATGATTCTAATAATATATTGTAACTACTCAGGTAGCATATTTCATTGCAAATCACAAAAGTAATAAAAATTCTCCTTGTGAAAACCTTGTGTTCTTTGTGTCTTCGTGGTATTTTTCCAACCACAAAGGAACA
>JAIROF010000227.1 GCA_031257655.1 Prevotellaceae bacterium
TCCGGCGGCGGCAAAATTTTTCCTTCCGTGCTTTTTTTTGGACGGAACGAGCTTACCTTTGCACCCGAATAAGCGCACCTGCAAGTACGCGCGTAGCAGGCGGCGCAAATTCAAAAAAACTATTTTTTTAATTTTTAATTTTTTATTTACTATGAGAACATTAGATTTAAATGCCTACGGCGTTTATGAGATGAACGACGTAGAGATGAGAGATGCTGATGGCGGCGGCTGGCTTGGAGCGCTCCTGCTAATTGGTGGGTTGATTGGTGTGGGCGTAGCAGCAGGTCAAACGAGTTTTAAAAAAGCGGCTGCTATAGGGTATCCATCAAGTATCATCGCATGCATTGGGCTCGCGCTGCTTTAGCGCAAAAATTAGGATAGCTATCTCCCCTCTTCTTTCACTCGCTATAAAAACTATAGAAAGAGAAAGAAAGAGGGGGGAAGCTATTTATCAGCATAAGCTGCGTCAATAGCAAGTTGATTCATATACAACATTTTATGCTTTTGCGTTTTGAATCTTGCCGTAATCACCCTGTGAAAACACTATTTTGTATATTCATGTTTGGCGTACTCTCCACTTACTCGTTTGCAGAGCAGGTGCAGCTGTCCGTTGTTGCCGACGGTAAGCCTGCTGTAGGGGTGTACATATACGTCAACGGCAAAATAAAAACGGTTACCAACGAGCAGGGAAAGGCGCCGCTGCGCAACCTGCATCCGGGCGACAGCATCCGCACATCGTACTTAGGCTACAAAGCGGCGACGGCTGTTCTCACGCCGCAAGGCGGGGAGCTGAATTTTGCCCTCGTGCAGGAGGTGCATAGCATAGGAGCGGTGGAGGTATCGCCCGTAAACGACATGTCGCTCTTTAAGCAAAAGCTGAAGTGGGGGTTGCAGGAGGCAGCGCTTTACCGGCCAGCATCTTTTTATATAGTGGACACGCTGGGATTTTTATCGAATGTTGTGGTCTATCGCGAATGCTCGGGGTCTTTTACCATGCCCCTGAGGGGATATACTCCTTTTGTGAGAAAAGCACCGGTGCGCTTGCTGGCTTCCACCCCGGAAGCTGATAAAAAACGCTACCGCCTCCGGTACAAAGACGGCGAAGCGCCTTTATTTGAGCGCTACAAAATTCCCCAAAAGGATATTTCTCTTTGCTTTGCCTACGCCGGCTGGCTATCGAGCTTTGACCGGAACTTTAAGCTAAGCTACTTAGGCAAAGACTCATCCGGCTATGAGCAGTTCTACTTTTACATCCCCAACAACGACTGGCGATACGCCGAGGGTATGTACAAGGCGCGCGCCGGAGGAGTGGTATACTTAGATAGCAGCGGAATTATATCAAGGTTGAAGTTCCACAAGACTTCGCTCGACATATCGGTCGAAAGCTATGAATTTGACGTGGCATATACTTACGATGCAAAGGGAAACGAAGTTATACCCGGCCAGGCGGCCATACGCACCTACAAGCTGGACAAAGAGCTGAACGTTGTGCTGACGCGTAGGGCACACCTTAAAATATCCGGAAAATGAAAAACGTACTGTCGCTTATACTTTTCGCCGCATTTTCTCTTCCCTGCCCCCTCTACGCTCAGCAGGATCAAGACCTGGAGTATTCGGTTCTGCTCTTTGATACTCCCACCACGCTGTACACCATGCGGCAAAGCAACGAAAACTACCTGAGCGCCTACCGGTATGGCGTACGGAAGATAAACCAGGCCGTACCGCCAATTTACTCCCTCCTGATACAAAGCAACTTTCAGGTATTTTTTTTGTTGCACCTCACCCACAACGCTGCTCGGCAAAGCATCCTCGCCGGCGAAGGAGTGGGTTCCACTTCTGTGCCCCACCTTATAAATAAAAAATGGTGGCCATACATCGACGGGGTGCGCGACGCCGATTTGCAGCGGCTGCGCGACACCAAGCTGCCAACGTACGTTCGCCTGCACCTTGGCGCGCTGGAATCCGACTACGCGCTGTCGCTGCGCACCAACTCGCTTTTAAGCTGGAACAGGGAGGAGGTAAACGTGGTACGGTTTGAGTACATGATGCGCCGATGGACAACGTTTGTCTTCTACTTTGCCGAGAACCTTAAGGAGAAAGGCACAAGCGCAGAGGAGGCCAACGAGCTTGACCGAGACATAACCGGCGATGAGGTGCGTGGCGCCATCCGCCACCTTCACCGCCCGGAAATGGAGTTTCGCCGATACACCGCCTACAGCGATCTGACCGAAGAAGAAAAGCAGCTCGCCAGGCGCGTAGGCAGACGATCGCTCATCAACCTGCTCGACCCCACGTTCTGGTTTCAAAATGGGTTTAGGATGAAAAGCGGCAATAAGGTAAACTTTATGCTTGCGTACAACATGGCGCCTTTTGGGGATTTCATAGACCAGCATTTTTGGCTGATGACGCGGAGGCTCAACGCCCACGTTTACCTGCGCGAATACGAAAACCGCAGCACGTGGTTTCCGGCAGCGGGCGTAACGTTTGCCAACGTGCAACCTTTTAGCTGGATGATGTTTGACGCCACGCTCCACGGCTGGCAGCAGCCGCAAAATCTGGATTTCAACACCGCCAAACGGCGCTACGGCGGCGCTGTTGACGTTACGCTAAAGTTTTTTGATAGGGAGTTCCTGAAAAATGAAAACATCTACCTCTCCCTAAACCTTGGCATAACCGCCAAAACGCAGGGCTTCCTGCTCGAAGAGGTGGCGCTGGGAAAGCACGTAGGCGGGCGCTTCGGGATAAGCGTATGGCTGAATAAGTAAGCGGCAGCTTATGCAAAAAGCTATCGTCAGGGAACCTCCAAAAACCCCAAACGCTGCGCCAGGCTCCACCGGCTACTGCGCTCATTTGCTTTCGTAAGCTCCGCTTTTGCCTCAGCCGAAAGCCTTTATTTTGTGGGTATTAGAGGTTGCCTTTTTGCAAACAGCATACTTTTACACCCCTTTTTCGGAGAAGCCCCTGCTGATTTTCACTAAAAACGCTATAAATCTCCGCCAAACAAACAAACTTTTGTTGAAATACAAATTGCTAACAGCTATTTTCGCAACGCTTGTAACAATATAACAAATATCTTGTAACAATATAACGAATATCTTATTGTGCGCTTAACAAGAAAAATTTATTTTTGCGCCCTAATTCAACTAAGATGAGCTATGCCCCTACTAAGCCTCAACAACACCTATCCCGCTGATAAAGAGCTGCAAGCGCAAATGGAAAAAGTTGCAGCGCCGGCTTCCCCACAGGCATTATGCGCAGATTTTGGCATCGCTGCACCAATTGGCAATGCGAGGGGTAACCCGTGAAGAGCCTTACCAGTAAGCCTGTCCGCTAAACCATATTCGGCCAACATGGCCTTCAATTAGCAGCCAACCCCAAAAGCATCCACCTCACCAAAACATTGCAGATACATGACAATCAACAATACGCGTTTTATTTCAATAGAACATGGACATCATCAAACCATTGCAGCATGAAGAAGCTCAAAGTATTTCCCGACAGCATAGTGAACAGCACCACCGAAAACCTTATTGCCGAGCACCGAAAACCTTCGCACGCCATATATACCGCCGTGCTGATTTCCGTCGTTGTGGCCATAGCGTCCCTTTTCTTCATCAGCGTCCGGATTGGTGTCCGGGCGCCGGGCATCATCAAGCCACATGGCGAGCGAAAGGCGCTGACCGCCCCCACCGCCGGCCGGCTGGTTGGCGTTCACCTGGCGGAAAATCTGCCGGTGCGCAAGGGCGATACGCTATTTACTATTGATTCAAAAAGCATTACATCGCACCTCCCCGCTTTAAAAAAGCGCAGGGGCGAGCTGCTGGAGCTGGTTGCCGACTTATCTGCGCTCACCGGCAACAAGCCTCCGCATGTTGACAGCCTCAAAACCTCGCTGTACATACACTCATACCACTCCTACAACACCCAGCTGGAAGAGCACAAGCTCAAAGAAGAGGTGGCGCTGCACAGCTACGAGCGCTACAAGCACCTATACGACAATAACGTAATTCCCTTGTCGGAGTTCGAGCCTGTTGAGGCCGAAAAGGACAACGCCGCGCTGACCCGTAGAGCATTCCAGAGCAGCAACATGGCGCAGTGGCAAGCCGATTTGAGTAAGCTGGAAAACGAGCTGCACGATATTACAGCCCAGATTGAGCAAATCCGCATACAAAGCAGCGAAACGGTGGTGCTGGCGCCCACATCGGGTACCATCCAGCGCATCGAAAAGGTTGCCAACGGCATGTTTGTGCACTCGGGGCAGCAAATTGCCGAAATTTCGCCCAGCGGGCTGCTGGTTGCAGAGTGCGCAGTGAGCACCAAAGATATAGGCTTTATTAGCGTGGGGCAGCAGGCTCGCATTCAGGTGGGGGCTTTCAGCTACACGGATTGGGGCGTGCTGGAGGGAGAGGTAACAGAAATTTTTGATGACATTGTTACCCCCGACGGCGAGGCAACCCATGTCTACAGGATATACTGCTCCCTAAACAGCGACCACCTCTCGCTAAAAAACGGGCGTAAAGGATACGTAAAAAAGGGCATGACGGTTAGCGCACATTTTCTTACTACAAAGCGAACCCTATCGCAGCTGATTTACGATAAGGTAGACCAGTGGCTTAACCCTAACTTGCGAAGCGATGAATAAAAAAATTTGCGTTGCTCAGCACGACATAACCGACTGCGGGGCTGCGTGCCTTGCCTCCGTAGCGGCGTTCTACGGGCTGGAAATGCCCATCGCAAAAATCAGGCAAATGGCCTCCACCGATAAGCAGGGTACCAACATGCAGGGCATGGTGGAGGCCGCCGAAAAGGTTGGCTTCCTTGCAAAAGGCGTAAAACCCATGAGCCTCGATTGCACAAAAAAAATCGAAACCCTGCACAAAATTCCCAAACCCGCCATTGCGCACACGGTAGTAAAGGAAAGCCGGCTCCACTTTGTGGTGATTTACAGCGCTACAAAAACGCACGTGGAGGTAATGGACCCCGACCGCGGGAAGATGGTAAAAAAACCGCTCGACGAATTTGCAAAAGAGTGGACGGGATTTCTCGTAATCCTTGTGCCAAACGACGATTTTAAAGCCGGCTCAACGAAAGTATCCATGCTTAGCCGGTTTGCATTCCTGCTTAAGCCGCACAAGAAAGCGCTCGCGCAGGCGCTCTTTGGCGCGGTTGTCTACACGGTGCTCGGGCTGGCTACCTCCATTTACGTTCAAAAAATTATCGACTTCGTCATCCCCGACGGCAACCGCAACCTGCTCAACCTGCTGAGCGTAGCAATGCTGGCCATCCTGCTCATTTCGCTATTCATCAGCTACCTGAAATCCCTATTCATGCTCCGCACGGGGCTACAGATAGATGCAAGGCTCATACTCGGCTACTACAAGCACCTGCTGCGCCTGCCGCAAAGCTTTTTCGACAACATGCGCTCCGGCGAAATCATTTCGCGCATCAACGACGCCGTAAAAATACGCGCGTTCATCAACGAAACCCTCGTGTCGCTCATGGTAAACATCTTCACCGTGCTGTTTGCCTTTGCGCTGATGTTTACCTACTACTGGAAGCTGGCCGCAATAATGCTCCTGATAGCGCCGCTATACGTGGCGATATACCTGCTCTACAACCGCGCCAACAAGGTGGTGCAGCGCAAGCTGATGGAAAACGCCGCCGAGCTTCAGGCGCAGCTGGTGGAGTCGATCAACACCGCCGGCACGATCAAAAGGTTTGGCGTGGAGGGATACGCCGACGTAAGGACGGAATCAAAATTCATCACCTTTATCCGAACCGGATTTCGGTCGTCCGTAAACAGCATCTGGTCGACAACCGGAAGCGAATTTGCCTCGCGGCTTTTTACCATCATTTTGCTGTGGGCGGGGACGTACTTTGTGCTGCGCAACATGATAAGCCCCGGCGAGCTGCTTTCGTTCTACGCCCTCATTGCCTACTTCGTTGACCCCATCGCTTCGCTGGTCAGCGTAAACCGCACCTTTCAGGATGCGCGTATTGCCGCCGACCGCCTGTTTGAGATCATGGACCTCGACACGGAAAGCGCGGAGAATAAAATCAACATCACCGAAAAGGAGTGCGGCGATATTGAGCTTCGCGGCATATCGTTCCGCTACGGAACGCGCGTAGAGGTATTCAAGAACTTTTCGCTGACGATAGAAAAGGGCAAGGTGAGCGCCATAGTGGGCGAAAGCGGCTCGGGCAAGACAACCCTGGCGTCGCTGCTGCAAAACCTCTACCTGCTACAGGAGGGGCAAATCTTTATGGGCGGAATCGACATCAAGCACATCCACAACGCCGCCCTGCGCTCGCTGGTGGGCGTAGTGCCGCAGCGCATCGACCTGTTTGAGGGCAGCATTATGGAAAACATTGTGCTCGACGAGCCGGAGCCGGACGTGACGCGCGCCATTGCAACATGCCGGGAGGTGGGGCTGCTCGACTTTATCGAAAAGCTGCCGCTGGGGTTTTCCACCAACATTGGCGAAAACGGCGTGCAGCTCTCCGGCGGGCAGCGCCAGCGGCTGGCCATTGCGCGCGCGCTCTACCGCAACCCGCAGGTGCTCATCCTGGACGAAGCCACCTCGTCGCTCGACTCCGAATCGGAGCGAAGCATAAAGGCGGTGGTGAGCCGGCTCAGGGAGGAGGGCAAAACCGTTATCCTCATTGCGCACCGCTTGGGCACCGTGATGAACGCAGACCGGATTTTTGTCCTGAAAAACGGCGCCCTCGCCGAAGAGGGTACCCACGCAGAGCTGCTCGCAAAAAACGGCCACTACGTGAAATTTTGGAAAAGCCAAACCGAGCTAAATTGATAAAGCCATGAAAATATTTGATATGGTGGAAAAAATGAGCCTCTTTAACCGGCTGGTTGAGCAGCAGCGTACCGGCACGCCGGATATGCTTGCCGAGCGGCTCGGCATTAGCCGCAGCACCCTGTACAGCATTATAGACGAGCTCCGATCGTGGGGCGCCGACATAGGGTACTCGCGAGCAAACAGCACCTTCTACTACAAAAACCACGTGTCGATAGATGTGCACCTGATTATAAAACACTTGGACGAAGTAGACGACGACGAGGCAAAAAAAATTTCCGGCGGCTGTAAAATTTTTCCTTCCGTGCTTTTTTTTGGACGGAACGAGCTTACCTTTGCACCCGAATAAGCGCACCTGCAAGTACGCGCGTAGCAGGCGGCGCAAATTCAAAAAAAACATTTTTTTAATCTTCAATTTTTTATTTACTATGAGAACATTAGATTTAAATGCCTACGGCGTTTATGAGATGAACGAAGTAGAGATGAGAGATGCTGATGGAGGAATTTGGTTTGCGGGATGGATTGACGTGATTTCATTGGGAATAGGCATCAGGTATTCTCCTGGTGTACTGTATGCTTAATGCAAGCTTTACGGGAATTGGCACGTGTACGGTCGGCGCGTGCCATTTTTAATAAAACGCCACAGATTTTAACAAAATGCTGTAGGACAGCATGGTTAGCTACTATCAGAAAAACATAGATGCGTGTAGCCAATTGCTGCAAGTGCAGCATAGGCGTAGCGTGCGCTGCAGCTTGCTGAGGGGCGTTACATTCTTATGCGCCTTGCTCTCCGGGTATTTTGCCCTGAGAAATCAGGCATGGGCATGCTGGCTTAGCGTTGCATTTTTCACCGCAGCTTTCATCCTTTTGCTTAAATACTTCGATAGCATTAGCAAAAAAACAAGCCACATCCAGGCGCTCAGGAAAGTTTACGAGCAGGAGCTGGCCGGCATTGTTCACCGGCAATACCCATGCGCCGATGGGGTAGAGCTTCGCGATCCAAATCATCCATACGCCAATGATTTGGACGTTTTTGCAGCGCATTCGCTGTTTCACTTGCTCAACCGCTGCCATACGCATAGCGGCTACTCGTATTTGGCAGAGCAGCTACAGTCCTCACCCGGTAGCGCGGCAAACGTTTACTTGCGCCAAGAGGCTGTCAGAGAGCTGGCATCGAATGGCAAGGATTTACTATTTAATATGTTTGCTTCACTTTCGGGAAGGAAAAAGCAGCAAGCGTCATCCGGTGAAGATATGCTTTTGTGGGTGCAGCAGCCCGACATACCGCTGCTTAGCTTTCCAAAAGCGCTGCTGCTGCTTACCCAAGTTGCGCCGTATCTTAACCTAATGCTTTTGGCTTTTGCAGTATATAGCCCTCCCTTTTACATCGCCTTGCTTCTCTTTCTCGCTCCTCAGTGGGCTGTCCAGAGGCGCTACAGCAAGCGCGTTCAGCGCGCAAAAAGCAGGCTAAACGCTATCATTAACGATGCCGCAGCGTTCGACATCTATGGCGATGCGCTTTCCGGAGTAGCATTTCGGTCATCGTGGCTGCAGCATATTCAGCAGCCCATAGCCGGATATAACCGGCTGATGCGCCAGCTCCATAAGATGCTGTCGGTTTTTGATATGAGCAACAGCTTTATGGGCGCCTTAATTAGCTCCTTTTACTTTGGCGACCTTAGGGTGGCCGTAAAATTGGAGAGGTGGAAAAAAACAAATCGGGATGCTTTGCCCAAGCTCATTGAGCACGTTTGCGAGTGGGAGCTGCTTACCAGCGTAGCCGTATTTGCGATGAACCACCCAACATTTGCGTTCCCGAAATTTTTTGAGGAAGATTCAAGCACCATTGTTGAGGCAAAAGCACTTGGGCATCCGCTTATTGCAGCCGAAAAAAGGGTGTGCAACGACATCGTCATCCGCAAAAACGATTTTTTCATTATCACGGGGGCAAATATGGCAGGCAAAAGCGCTTTTCTTCGCACGGTTGGGGTTAATCTCTTGCTGGCGCGCATTGGCGCTCCTGTTTGCGCGGCTTCTTTTCGGTGTTCGCCTGTGGAGCTGTTTACGAGCATGCGCACAACGGATAACCTCAACGCTGAGGTATCCTACTTTTATGCCGAAGCTCTCCGCCTAAAAGAAATGCTGAATTTTATAGCCTCGGGAAAGCACGTTTTGCTGATGGTAGATGAGCTGTTTCGGGGCACCAACTCGGACGACAGGCTAAAAGCTTCCCTTTCGCTCATACGAAAGCTGTTGTGCTATAAAACAGCATCGGCGCTGATTGCCACGCACGATTTTGAGCTAGCTACTTTAGAGGAGGAATATCCGGGGGCGGTCAAAAACTACTGCTTTGAATGCTTTAACCACGACGACAAAATTCTGTTCGACTACCGGTTGAGGCGAGGCGTCTCCTGCTCATCCAACGCCTACCTGCTGCTGCAAAAAATGGGCATTGTTGAATGAGCTTAAGGCGGTGAGCGAAAGTAAGGTGCTTCAGGAAACCTCCAAAAACCCCAAACGCTACGCCAGGCTCCACCGGCTACTGCGCTCATTTGCTTTCGTAAGCTCCGCTTTTGCCTCAGCCGAAAGCCTTGATTTTTGGGTTGTTAGAGGTTACCTTTACCGATTTTGTGCTTCAAAATGAAAAGTATCCACTACTGTCAGGTGAAATAATTGTTAAAAAATTTGCATACTTCATTCCTTTTATCTTTAAACGTAATATTTTCACTATGCGAAAATTTATCATTACCTTACTGATTTTGAGTTCGCTGCCGCTTTACGCCCAGGAAAAGCAGCAGCACGAGTACTCATTTTTGCTTGTGGACGCTCCGGCGCGGCTGTACACCATGCGGCAGAGCAACGAAAATTTCCTGAGCGCCTACCGCTTAGGGGTGCGCGCGCTGGGAAACGCTCTCCCCGACAGCCTGTACCTGTTCAAAAAAATTCCAACGGGAAATGTAATGGTGGCCATTGAGGCTTTATGCGAGCTTTTGCTATACCCCATTCCCCACGAGGAAGGGCACCGCAGCATCTTGACCGCCGAGGGGATAGGCTCCATCTCTGCGCCGTTCTACAACAAGTATGGCGCCGCCTACGTGAACGGGGTGAGGGATGCGGAGCTCAGAAATTTGCGCGACGCCAAGCTGCCCACCTACATCCGCCTGCACACTGCCGGCAACGAAGCCGACTACGCCCTCGCCCTGCGCTCCAACGCCCTGCTAAGCTGGGACAGGGAAACGGCAGGAGTATTGTGGGTCGACCTCATGCTTAGAAAATTAAGCGTGATGCTCTACTATTTTAGCCGAGATGACTTCAGCCCGTCCGACGAGCCAGAGCTGGAGCGCGACATAGTAGGCCACGACGTGCTAAGCGCCATACGGCACCTCCACCGGCCGGACATGGAGTTTCAGCGCTATACCGCCTACGGCGAGCTGACGGATGAGGAAAAGAAGTTTCACAACCGCGTTCGCTACCGGTCGCTGCTCAACTTGCTCGACCCCACGCTGCTCCTAAAAACGGGCTTTACGCTCAAAAGCGGCCTGAAGTTCAACCTTGCCGGCGGCTACGGCATGGCGCCCTTTGGCGATTTCGTAGACGAGCACTTTTGGGTAAAGTGGGGCAAGCTCAACTCGCACGTTTACCTGCGCGAATTTCAAAACCGCAGCGCGTGGTTTCCGGCGGCAGGCGTGGAGTTTGCCAACATCCCGCTATCCAAGCATTGGATGGCCGACGCTACGCTGCACGGCTGGCAGCAGCCTAAGAATTTGGATTTTAACACCGCGCAGGGGCAGTGGGGCGGCGCAGCGGACGCCACGCTAAAGTTCAAGCTTTACTCCTCTGCCAAAAACGGCTTGGGCATCTCCCTAAACCTTGGCATAACCGCCAAAACGCAGGGCTTCCTGCTCGAAGAGGTGGCGCTGGGAAAGCACGTAGGCGGGCGCTTCGGGATAAGCGTATGGCTGAATAAGTAATCAACTTGTAAATTATGGAAAATAATCATCAATCGCGGCTGTGCATCGAGATTTCGTCGGTAAGCCAGGCCGCAGGGCGCGAAATAGCCCAAAAGCTATACGCTACCGATTTGTACGTTTACGTTGAGGTAGCAGGCAATCAGCTTATCTACCTTCCCGAAAACAACGAGCAATACCGGATAGACCCCGCAAAGGAGCAGCTGGTAAAGGTCGACCTGTCGGCGCAGGCGGCGCCGCTGCAAAAAGTCCGGCAGGCGGTAGGAGAGGTAGCGGTCGAAGAAAAATCGGCTGACACGCCGGGGCGCAGGCGCCTGCATTTGGCCAACGCCAACCGAAGCATCGTAAGCTTCGACATGGATGTTGAGACGGCCGAAGTTGAAGGCGTTGAGCAAACCGCGCTCGGCAAGTTCGAGGAGCTTCAGGCATCCCTGCGGTTTGTGCTGATACCGCTAAAGGCAAATGAAATCGTGCTCTCCACAACGAGCGCCCTCCTGCTTGGCGGGCAAGCCCAGGAGAGCAGCAGCAAAGTGGTGGAAGTAAAAAAGCTGGAAAATGCGCAGCAATTCGACAAGTACCTGAGCTTTTCCATCGCAAATGGTTAGCCCGTCATGCATGGCTCAGCGCTTAGCCGCATTTTTTTTTCGCAAAAGTGCGCGTGTGCAGGTTTCCTTCTCGCTCCGGAGAGGGGTTGCCGCTTTTTTTGCGCTCAGCCTTTCCGCAGGCGCGTCGTATGCGCAGCGCCCGTGGAGCCTTGCGGAGTGCATAGCCTACGCCCGGGAGCACAGCGTGAGCATCAAGCGGCAGGAGCTCGCGCTACAGGAGGCAAAAATATCCTCGCGGCAAGCCATGTATGGCTATTTGCCCAGCGTGGGCGTTGGCGGAAGCGCCAATACCTCGCACGGAAGAATACTCGACCCGACCACGTACGAGTACATCGAAAACAAAACCAGCACCAGCGTTGACGCCTCCGCTACCCTGACGGTAGATTTGTTTGCCGGGTTTCGTCGGCTCCACAGCCAAAAGCTGGCGGAGCTGAACCTTCTCGCCACGCTTGCCGACCTGAAAAAAGCCCGGAATGACCTTTCGATCAACGTTACCGCCGCCTACCTGGAAGCTCTTTTTGCCGAAGAAAATGTTAAGCTTGCCGCGCACAAGAGCAAGACCCTAAAGCAGCAGGAGGCAAAAACGCTGCAAATGGTCAACGCCCGCACCAAAACGCGGGGCGACCTGCTGCACGTACAGGCGCAGGTATCCGAAGCCGAAAGCGAAGCCAGCGCCGCGCAGGGGCAAAAGCAAAAAGCCTACCTCAGCCTGTGCCGGCTGCTTGAGGTGGAAAGCTACCGCGACTTCAGGGTAGCTATTCCCGACAGCATCGACCTCCCCACCGCCAACATTGAGCAAACCGCCGCCGCTGTAGCCGCAGCAGCGCAGCGCCTGCCCAACATAGCCGGCGCACAGCTCAGGGTTAGCATGGCCGAAAAGAGCGTTGCCGTTGCCCGGGCAGACCTCTACCCTACGCTAAGCCTGTCCGGCGGCTACGGCACCACCTACTCGGATGCAAGAGAAAAAATGGCGCTGGATGAGCAGGATTTACCCATCATGAACGACCAAAATGAGCCAACCTACCGCAAATACCTGTTTGCCGACCAGGTTAAGGACAACGCCAATGCTCACATTTCCCTGAGCCTCAACATCCCTGTATTTAACGCATGGAAGACAAGAAGCAACATCAGGCTCAGCAAGGTAGCGCTACGGCGCGCGGAGTACGACCTGCTCCTGGCGCAAAAGCAGCTTTTGCAAGAAGTGGAGCAGCTGATCATCGAAGCAAGCGTTGCCCTGCAGCGCTACCAAGCGTCCCTGACAACGGTGCAGGCAAGCGAAGAGGCGTTTCGGTACATCGAGCACAAGCGCGACGTAAACATGGCTACCGCCGTTGACTACGACGTAGCGCTGGACAACCTCATAAAAGCGCAGTCAACGCTTATACAAACCAAGTACGAGTACATTTTCAAGTCAAAGGTCATTGATTTTTATTCGGGCAGGGAAATCGCCACCGGCTGCTTTGCCGAGCAGCAGTGAGGGTAAGAACAACGAAAAATGCAGCTTGCTGCCGGCAAAAAAATAGCATAGCCGCCGCATTTGCTGCTTGAAGCCACCCCTTTTTTGATGCAAGCAAGCAGCATACTGGGCTCGGCGTTGCGCCCAACAGCTGCGCGGACATGAATTGTGGACATTGAGTAAGGAAGCTGAGCATAGCGGCTTTGACACAATCATCGACTCCGCTATTAGCTACCTGAGTGGTGGCTCGTAAGAAAAGCATCACTTACTACAACTTTGCTTCTACTACCATTTTAAAATTTTCTCATGCGTAAATTCATCCCTTTGCTGCTGCTGCTGCTGCTGCTTGCGTCCTTGCCCAACGCCGCTCAGGGGCAAATCTGCGGCGTGGTTGTTGACAAGGAGACTGCGCTGCCGGTTACATTTGCCACCATAAGCTACCGGGGCAAAGATGGCGGCGGGCGAAAAGGCGTGGTGGCCGATGTGCAGGGCGAATTTTTCATTGCCGACAGCAGCGTAGCGGAGCTTACCGTATCGTGCCTTGGCTACAAGCCGGCAGCCGTTGCGCTTGGCGCTACCCGGGCATTGCCGCAGCCGCTGGTGGTGGCGCTGGAGGAAGACGCGGTTGCGATTGGCGACGTAGTCGTTACCCCCAAGAATAATCCTGCCTTACGCATCATCCAAAGCGCGCTGGCCAACCGGGAGGCGAACGACTTTGAGCGCTACAGCAGCTATTCGTACCGCTGCTACTTCAAAACCATTGCCGACCTGCAAGTCCCGCCCGTGCTCTCCGCCGCCGACAGCGCAAAGCTGAAGCGCACCGCCATCTTTGAGCGGGCTTCGCTGATTTCGGAGACCGTGACGCTATGCCGCAAGTCGGGCGACCGCATGGAGGACGAAATTGTGGCTAACCGCACGTCGGGCATGGAAACGCCGATGTTTGGGCAGATGAGCTACAACTTTTTTCACAAAGCGATTTCGTTTTACCGGCATTCCGTTCAGCTATTCGGGGAATCCGAGCTGGGCATGCAAATGATTACGGACTACGTAAGCCCGCTGAGCAGCAGCGGCTTTGGCGGCTACCGCTTTCACCTCGAAGCCGAATACGTGGCCGGCGGCGACACCATCTTCGAGATAAGCTACTTCCCCAAAAAGCATGCGAACTTCAACAGCCTGATGGGCGCCCTGTTCATCAGCTCAAACGGCTATGCGCCCACCTGCGTCATCGCCCAGCCATACGAAAAGGGCATCATCAGCTTCAAGTTCAAGCAGGAGTACGCGCTCGTCAACGGGCGGTGGTTTCCCCAAAAGCTGACGGAGGAGGTTGGCTTTACGCAGCTGCGCCCCGTAAAAGGGTTGAACGCCTACCTCTCCTACCTCATCTCCGCCCAAATCGACAGCGTTTCGTTCGGCGCCCCGCCAAAACCGCTGCGCAGCATCGACAAGGTGTACCTCAGCGCTGCCGGCCTTGGGCAAAGCCGTGCCATTCTCAGGAGCGTCCGGCCGGATTCGCTTTCGCCAAGGGAGCAGCGAACCTACGCCGCTACCGACAGCATGTTTGCCAAGGGGCGTCAGCTGGACGTTTTCTTGAATAGCATTGCAAAAATCGACGAGGGGAAGCTATCGCTCGGCAAGGTAGATGTGAACCTGCTGCGCGCGTACGCCTTCAACGAGCACGAAGGCTCGCGGTGGGGGCTTGGGCTGCACACCAACGAACGCCTCAACAGGGTTTTTGCCGCAGGGGGCTACGTGGGCTACGGGCTGAGGGACCAAAAGGTAAAGTACGGCGGCGAGGTGGAGCTTACGCTCAACCGCTCGCGGAGCGCAAAGGCGACGTACTCCTACCAGAACACCCTGAAAGGCGTGGGCAGCGGCATGGACTTCAACCTGGCCTCGCGCTACGGCCGAGACGTTGTGGCGTCGCGCTTTGAGTACTGCACGGAGCATAAGGCCGGCGGCTACTTCCACGTGCTGCCCGCGCTGCAAACGGGCGCGTCGCTGAGCGTAAGAGACTTCACGCCGGCGTACGTGTGCGTGTTTGGCGGCAGCCGCCTGCTGCGCTACAGCGCCGACGAGCTGTCGCTCTTTTTGCGCTACGCCAAAGGCGAAAGGTACATGTCGCTGGGGGCGCACCGCATGCTCACCTCCATGGGGAATCCCATTCTCTACGCCACCTACTCGCGCGGCGTTGGCTTGCTGAGGCGCAGCAGCTACGCGTACAGCAAGCTGGAGGTGAGGGCGAGCATAATGGCCTACAACGGCAGGATAGGCCAAGCTGTCCTGCTGCTCGAGGGCGGCTACGTTGACCGAAGCTTGCCCTTTGGCCTGCTCTTTACCGGCGAAGGCAGCTACAACGAGCAGCTGTCATTCGTCATCTACGGAACCTTTCAGACCATGCGCCCCGACGAGTTCTTGTCGGACAGGTACGCCAACGCATTTTACACCCACAACTTTGGGTCGCTGTTCTTCAAGGCGGGGCGGCTGCAACCGGAGCTCGTGGCCACCTACAACGCCGGCTGGGGAAGCATCGCCAACGCCTCGGCGCACGGAGTGGAGTTTCGCATCAAAAATCACCTCTACCACGAGGCGGGGCTTATTGTGGACAACATATTCCGCCTCCCCATGCTCAACATGCTCTACTTCCGGTTTGGCGTGGGCGGGTTTACACGGCTTGGCTACTACCGATACCCCGGCTTTGAGGACAACGTGGCGCTGAAAATGTCAATTACCCTATCGTTTAAGTAGTGAGTAGTGAGTAGTGAGTAGTAAGTGGCGCGAAATAAATACCTTGTAGCAGAAATAACCCTTTAGGGTTTTCATATCAATAGAAATTATGTAGCCCCACCCCTACTCGGAACTCCTCCGTAGGAGTTCAACCCACTACGGGGTCGAAAGGGAGGGTGTTGCCTCATCATTTCTTCGGGTAGCTTCCTAAAGCTCTTTTATCCAGCAGCAGCGCCCATTTTGCTTCATCCACTTCTGGTGCCGGCGGTAGTTTTCTTCGCTATTGCAAATCCACAGCATTTTTCGGGCAATGAGCGGCCTGATTTGGGGGATTTCGGCGTAGCCGTCCGTAAAGATTATCAGGCCGTCGTAGCGCCTTAGGCTGGCGGTAAAGCTGTCTATCAGCGGCTGAAAACAGGTGCCGCCGCGCCCCTGCACCCGGACTTTTTTCATGGCTTTTTTCAGCGTTACCGGCTCGCCCTTTAGCACATCGTCAAACTGCTGTACGTCGATGGACTTAATGCCATACTTGAAGAAGCGGTTGATGGTGGAGTAAAAAAGCTGCACCTCCTGGTCGGAAATCGACCCGCTTACGTCCACGCCAACCAGCAAGCTGGTGACGAATTGCGCCTTTTTTCCCATATACTCAAATCCGTAGCGGCGGCTCGGCTTAAAGCGGGTTAGGGCTTGCCTGCTGGATAAAACGCTCGCGCGAAATCCGTTGAGTACTTTGCGATAGTCTATTTTTGGCTTGAGGCTGGCAACGAGCGTTTGCGCCATATTTTTCGACAGGCTGCCCCACGACCTGTTCATGCTTGCCCATTCGATTATCTCCTTTATCTGCTGCTCAACGTAGTCATCTTCGTCCCATAGCGCTGCGGCTTGCGCCTCGGCCTCGGCCTCTGCTCCCGAATGGCTCGATCTCGGCTGACTTTTAGCGCTTGCTTGCAAGCTATTTCCTTTACTGTTGGAAGCTTTCGCGTCGGCTTCACCGCTTTTAGGCTGGCCGTCGCCATCTTCGGATAAGTCATCGCCGTTGTCAGAGAAATCGTCGCCGTTGTCAGACAAATCATCGCCGTTTTCAGAGAAATCGCCATCATTTTCAGACATATCATCGCCGTTTTCAGAGAAATCGCCATCATTTTCAGACAAATCATCGCCGTTTTCAGAGAAATCATCGCCGTTTTCAGACAAATCGCCATCATTTTCAGAGAAATCATCGCCGTTTTCAGAGAAATCGTCGTCGTTGTCAGAGAAATCGTCGTCGTTTTCAGAGAAATCGTCGTCGTTTCCGGGCCGTCCGCTTTTTCCCTTGTCGCTCAAATTGCCGGCGCCGGCCGTTTCGGAAAGGTTGCGCAGCGCCCGGTAGTAAAATTCAAAATTTTGGTCGGAGTAGCTATCGCGCGTCCAAAAGTCAGCCACCTTGTACTTCAGCGTCTTAAACTTATAGCGCTCGTTGAGCGTGATGTTGCTGGCCATGTAGGCCGTATGCTTTTCGCCGTTGTAGTGCCGGTAGGCGTGGCGCAGCAAAATACGAATAACTTCGGCCTTTAAGGTTTCCTCCAGCGCCTCATCCGTCAAGGCGGCCATCAGGCTATCGGCGCCATACTCAATTTTGCCCTGTCCGCACCGCATTGGGCATTGCAGCGCTTTATTCTGCACCATTTGGTGCGACATCAGGGTCATCAGCAGCAGGGGCTCCCGGATAAACCACTTGTTGGTGATAGCCTGTATCCGTTCTTCGGTGGCGGTCATAGCTGAATATTTTTGATAAAGTCAACCAGATTTGTAAAAATGTAGGGCGAGTGGGTGAGCACAGCCACCTTTGTTTTTGGGTAGGTTTCCGATTCGTAGAGCGTTGTCCAGTGCGCCAGCGCTTCGTTGTGCTTGTTTTCGCGGAGCCATTTTATGTAGAGCTCCAGGTTGCCGATGTATTTTTTTACCGCTTCGGGCTTGTCCTCTATTTCAATGGCGCGAAACATTCCTTCGTTGAGCACCGCCAGCTCGTGCACCGCCAGCTTGGCTATCAAATTTTTGTTTTTGTCAAAGGCCGTCAGCATTTTTTTGGGGTCAACGCCGAAGCTGCTTTTCAGGAAGGCGGAAAATTTCAGCGCCACCGTAACGCCTACGATTCCGGCGATGGCTTTTTCGATGGCTTTGTCAACGGTCTCCATTTTGGCTATCAGCTCCGCTACGCGCTGCCAGGAGCGGCGGTCGGGCGTTTTTTCCATGCCGTTGTCGTCCATGCCGGCGTCCTGCTCCAAGCAGTCGGGGTGCTTTTCGATAAAGCTGATAACGCGGTTGTCCAGCTTGTGCTCGGCAGCCCACAGCAGCCATTCGCTCACGGTGGGCTTAAAGTAGTAAACGTTGAAGCGCGAGAGCAGGGCGGGGTCTAAGTCGGTCAGCTGGTACTCCTCGCCTTCGTTGACGGCCGAAATAATTTGGCTGCCTTCGGGCAGGCGCTTTCCGGCAAGCGTTTTGTTGAGCGTCAGGTCCATCACGCACTGCAGGATTTCGGGGCGGGCGCGGTTGATCTCGTCCAGAAAGAGCACAACCGGCTTGCCGTCTTCGGGGAACCAGTAGGGCGGGCGAAAATCGGTTTTGCCGGTTTTTTCGTCCAGAAACGGCAGCCCGATAATATCGCCCGGGTCGCTCATTTGCCCCAGAAAGAGGGTTGCCACCCTTTTGCCCTGCCGGGCAAAGTGGCCTTCGATAATTTGCGACTTGCCAATGCCGTGCTTCCCTACCAGCATGATGTTGTGGTGGGTGGGCGTTGCGTCCAAAACCCGCAACAGCTCTCCGGTGCTTATGCTTACTCCCATGCCTATTTTTGTTTTAAGTTGGTAATCGTTACTTTGATATCGCTGCTGTCTATCAGCTTTTCGTATCCCTTTATCAAGTCCATCAGCGTTGGCATAATCTTCTGAAAATTCTTGTAGTGAATCGGCATATTCAGCTGCGTCTTGTTCTTCATTATGATCGAAAGCACAACCCGGATAGGCGTTTCTTCAATAAAGTAGGTGTACCCGCTATCCTTAAGCATGTTTTTCAGCCAGCTAATGGCGCTGTTTTTTGTCAGCTCAAGAATCTTTTTCTTTCTCTCCAAATCGTTTAGATGCTTCAGAAAGTCCTTCTCAAGCGATGTAAAGTTTTGCGCCGCTACCGTAACGACAAACGGTAAATTTTTCTTCTCTACGTAGTAGCCACTTGTCACGCTCTGCATCGTAATGTAAATGTACATGCTGCTGGAGCCGCCGCTTTCGGGAAAAGGTACCTCTATCGTGTTTCCATTCTCGTTGGTCAAGATTTTGGAATCCTTGGAGCGGCTGACCGTAAACCCCTCAAACGTACCGGTATCAAGCCTGTCCACAAAATCTGCCTCTTTTCCGAAGTATTTATTCTCCGCCTTGTAAATCAGGTTGTCAAGCTTCCGATTTATAAAATGATTCGATGGGTAGTAACCTCTCATAATTTTTTGCCTTAAAAATTTTCTACAAACGTACATGAAAATTCTGAGGTTTACAAGTGTACGCATAAAAATCGGGTGGTGAAACCGCTGCGCAATAATATCACAGCGGGCGAATTGAGAATTGAGAATTGAGA
>JAIROF010000083.1 GCA_031257655.1 Prevotellaceae bacterium
AACCTCTAAAAACCCCAAACTCTGCGTTACGCTCCCTCGGCAAAATGCTCATTTACTTTAGTAAACTCCGCTTTTGCCTCAGTCGCAAGCCTTGATTTTGGGGTTTTTAGAGGTTCCCTTTAGAAGAATTAGCCCAAAACGCATTGATTCATAGAGATTATTCGAAGAATGCGCCGATCCGGTTTATGATTTTCGATGACAGGATTGAAATGGTAAGCCCTGGCGCTTTGCCTAATAGCTTAACAATAGAGAATATCAAATTAGGCAAGGCCGCTGTTCGAAATAACCTATTGGCTTCTTATTGTTCTAAAATAATGATATATCGGGGATTTGGTTCGGGCATTACTCGGGCTTTAGAAAATCAACCCAATATAGAGTTGATAAATGATGTTGAAGGAGAGCAGTTTATTGTTAGAATACCTCGGGTTCAGCTATAATTTTCGCTGCCACCCGCAAAATACCATCAAGATGGTAGCTGACCACCAAGCTGTGGTTTGATGTAAATTAATGTGCCTTTGTATTAAAATTATAACGAAATCATGGATACGAAAAAGATTTATTCGCACTCCCCCCAACATTTTTTGTCGGGATGTTTGGCTGCGCTTTTCATTGCAGGCGCAAGCTGCACCGCCCCGCATCACCGCTTGCAGGACGGCGCGTGGCGCGCCGAGCTCACCCTGGCGGAGGGCAAGCAGGCGCCGTTCCTGTTTGACGTGCGCCATGCCGCTACCGACTCGGCCGTGCTCACCCTGCTCAACGGCGAAGAGCGCGTGCCCCTCACCGGCATCCGCTACGCGGCCGATACGGTGATCATCCCGATCGAAGCCTACGATGCGGAAATACAGGCCCGCGTGTCGGGCGACTCTTTGAGCGGCTATTTCATCAAAAGATATATAGAGAACGATGCCGGCGTGCCCTTCAGGGCGCAACGGGGCGGTGCGCCGCGCTTTGCTCCGCCGGCGTCGCCCGCTACCGTTGCCATCGACGGTACATGGGACGTCCTCTTTGTGAGCGGGGAGCGCGATACGGTGCGCAACGTGGGGATTTTCGCTACGGACAATCATATTGTAACCGGCTCTATCCTGACCAATTCCGGCGACCTGCGCTTTCTCGAGGGCGCTGTAACCGGCGCCGGCGTGCAGCTTTCCGCCTTTAGCGGGTTAACGCCCTACTTGATTGAGCTTGATTTTACCGGTAACGATACGTTTGAAGGCGCGCTTTACACGGCGCGGGGCACGACGGCTTTTGTGGGGCGGCGCAACGCCCGCGCGGCGCTTGCCGATGCATACTCCCTGACCAGGCTAAAGCGCGGCTTTGACCGCCTGGGCTTCAAGCTGCCCGGCGCCGACGGACAGCTTGTCTCGCTCAGCGACGTGCGCTATCGGGGAAAGGTGGTGATTGTGTCGGTGCTCGGCACGTGGTGCCCCAACTGCCTCGACGAGGCCGCATACCTCTCGCAGTGGTACAGGGAAAATAAAGGCCGGGGCGTGGAAATTCTGGGGTTGGCCTTTGAGCGCAAGGACGACGCGGCATACGCCCATGCGGCCATCAACCGCCTGAAAGCGCAGCATGGCGTGGACTACGACATCCTGTTTGCCGGCAAGGTGGGCGGCGAGGCAACGGCCAATGTCCTCCCCGAAATCGACAAGTTAGCGGGTTACCCCACTACTTTTTTTATCGACAGGAAGGGAAAGGTGGCGAAAATCCATACGGGATTTAGCGGCCCCGCTACCGGCCTGTTTTACGAGAAATGGAAAGCAGACTTCAACGCAACGATAGACAGGTTAATGGTTAATGGTTAACGGTTAATGGTTAACGGTTAATGGCGCGATGCGCGGTAAGGCTTCACATTAAACCTCACCCCTGCCGCTTTCCAAAAGGAGAGAGGAGCAGGGGTGAGGTTTAATGGTTAATGGTTAACGGTTAATGGTTAACGGTTAATGGTTAATGGTTAATGGTTAATGGCGCGATGCGCGGTAAGGCTTCACATTAAACCTCACCCCTGCCGCTTTCCAAAAGGAGAGAGGAGCAGGGGTGAGGTTTAATGGTTAACGGTTAATGGTTAACGGTTAATGGCGCGATGCGCGGTAAGGCTTCACGTTAAACCTCACCCCTGCCGCTTTCCAAAAGGAGAGAGGAGCAGGGGTGAGGTTTAATGGTTAACGGTTAATGGTTAACGGTTAATGGCGCGATGCGCGGTAAGGCTTCAGATTAAACATCTTCACTGCGCATTTCGTCACTGAGACGCATCGCGCCATTAACCATTAACCATTAACCATTAATCATTAACCATTAACCATTATCTAAAAGTCCAAGTAGCGCATCTGCAACATGCGGTTGTTGGAGGGTTCCGGCCGCCTTGTGTCGAAGCTAACGCGCAGGGTTATGCCAAACGACATTGGGTAGAACGTCCGGCTACGGTTGCTGGTGGTATGGGAGGCCGGCGTGTACTGAAGATGATAAAAACGATTATACTCATCCGCTACCTCCAATGGCTTGTACTCGTACATCTGCTGGCTAACAGAGCCAGCTATAGAGCTGTACAAGCTATACTCCCCAAAAATACCAACGTAAAGGCTATACTGCTGCGCCAGCTTCTGCTTTAGCCCTGCTTCCAGGTAGGCTACGCTGCTAAAGCCTAAGTTCAGCGCAGATCTATCAGCATGGCCGGCGAAATCGCCCCAGCCCAGCCAATCTTTTAATACTTTACCTCCCTCAGTGTTATCTCCTTTTATCGTATAGTCAAAAGCGGTTCCTTCAAAATCTGCAAGCAAGCTTAGGTCTGCTTTTGAGGTGCTACGCCCGGAGAGCGAGTAGCCGAGCTTAGCTCCTCCGCAGGAGTACCACGTGATCCAGTCCACCCACGGCAGCGCATCCTCGTAGCCAAACAGCAAGGGCACATGCAGATACACGGCAGACTGCTGAACGGTGTAGTTTGTAATCTGAGCGTTAAGCTGAAACCAGTTGTCTCCCTTCCAGCTCCAAGCCGCACTCGGAATGTTGACGGTAGATAGCTCCTGTATGTTATTCACGTAAGATGTGCCGTTATAGGAGTTCACCTCCAGCCCCGTTCGGAGGCTCATTTGCTGATTGAGATGGTAGGCGTAACCTGCCCCCACGCCAAAGCCCATTCCTCCGCGTGTTTCGCCACCGGTGAGGGGCGCTACGCTCGACCGCAGCATGTTTATTCCTCCTGTTACCTCATGGTATGGAACGCCGACGGCGGCATATACATGGGTAGATAAGCACAAGAGTAACAGGCAAATAAAACGAAATAAGTAGTTCATAATTCTAATTTTTACATTAATAAATTTTTATTTTTACAGAGATAAAACTTTCTTTTCAAAAAACAACGCACAAACTTGTTGCATCTTTAGCGAAAAAGAGAGGTGTTGCACCTGCAAAATCATTCGCGTTTTTTTTGTACGCATTTCCAAAATAAAGAGTTGCAAAGATAATGAAAAGTTTTCAACAGCAAAATATATCTCCGGCATTAGGGAGCCTGCCAACTTCAACTTTTCCGTATTATCCAGCTTGTAAAATCGCAACATTCTAAATTTCAGCATGATAGCGCACTCTTGGCGCGGCGTTAATCTTGGTTTTTTTACGTTAATGTTTTTTATCGCCATTTGGAGGGAATAAATCTCCCCGGCTAATTCTTTTTTTGAGGTGCATGAAAAGATTGTATAGCATTGGAAGAGATTGGCTGCGCCGAGATCCCACCATACCACCGTCTCGTGTGGTAGAAGTGGAGGGAACCGTAGCGAAGCGTATCTCGGCGTAGCCAATCTCCTACTATACCACAGCCATGCGGGAGAAATGTGGGAGATTGGCTATACAATCTTTTCATGCACCTCAAAAAAAGAATTAGCCATTTTTTGATGAGTTTATAGCGCTGTTGTAGCTGTAATTTCGGCTAATTCTTTTTTTAGGTGCTACGAAAATTCCGATGAGATTGGCTACGCCGAGATACGCTTCGCTCCTGTTCCTCACTGCGTTACCAATGACGATGCCATCATTCCGAGTTGATATTTCTGATGAAAAACGAAAAAAATGACGGGAAGTCCCGCTCCGCCATTGGTAGCGGGTAGCGGGAGGGGGGGTAATAGCCTAACATAATAAATTTGGAGATTGCCAATAAAACAGTACCTTTGCACTTCAATTATTTTGAAATGAATTGGACAAAACAGGTAATTACAGAAGAAGAGTTAAGCAGTATATTGGCTGATGTTATTTCGCTTCCATCTGAAACAGAAATTGTTGACTTCAAGTACAAAAAAAACAGGCAATTTCGAAAAACGAATTGGAAAGATTACGGTTGCTGAAATTGGTTAAAGGTAGAAGTGTGTCGCTAAAAATAGCTGGAAATGCAACCCCTGCCGGTTTAACCAATAAAGATTATAAACAGATGATATTAAATTTATTGGCAGAAAAAGGCGCTGTACAAAGAGGCGATATAGAAAAATTGCTTATCCCTTTGTTGCCGGAAAATTTATCTCTTGAAAAACAACGAAAGAAAATATCCAATATGATAACAGAATTGTCTTATAAAGAGGGTAAAATAAAAAATGTTTCCTTGTCCACAAAAACTCCTGTTTGGAAACTCAATTAGAAAAGTAAGAAAACTCGGAAAAAAGTAAGAAAATTTCATGTTGAATATTTTAATATCTTGAATAGCAGCATATTGTATTATTAGACAAGTTGAATGTAAAAAGTAAGAAAATGCAAAAAAAAGGAAAAAGGCTAATTCTTTTTTTGAGGTGCGATGAAAATTAGATGGGGTCCATGTTTGATTGACACAACTCCTAAACAATTAAAAATCAGCGTGGTAGTATGCATTGTGTGGAGCGAAAAACCTAATTTACTCACTCGTGCTTATTTTTGGTGTTCGAGAGCTCGTTGCGCTCGGTTACACCTAATTTTAACAACAAAACAACCTCAGTAGCAGAGAGATGTCGTATAAACAACAACCTCATCACCTCATTAATGCAAATGGGTTATAATCAGCATAATACTTGCCACATCATACAATTTATGACATTCCTAAAATCAGCATTACGCTGCATACTTCAATACAAAATACTGTGTTGGTCATCAATCGTATGGATTTTCATATCAATCAATCATGGACACTACCCAATGCTTCATAGCACCTCAAAAAAAGAATTAGCCCTATTTTGAATATTTTTTAGTAACCCGCCTCCCCGCGCAGGCGCAGCCCGCGCAGCGCGGATGAGGCACAAAATTCAACAATTAAACCAACAAAAAATGAAAAAAAAATTCGTTCTCATGCTTTCCGCCGCCTTCATGCTTGCGGCTACGCCGGATGCTAACGCCGGCCTGTTCTCTTTTTTCGGCAAAAAGAAAAAGCAGGAGGCCGCCGCCAAAGCCAAAAAACCGGAGAAGAAGCAAACCCCCTACGAAAAGCTCTTCAGCGGCAAAAAAGTGGAAACAGCCCAGAGCGACTTCATCACGGTGCACAAGGTGCAGGGCAAGCTCTACTTTGAGATACCCCACAAAACTCTTGGCCGCGAAATGCTGGCCGCCTCCACCGTTACGGAGGTCTCCTCCTCCATGGGCGGCGACGTGGGCTACAAGCCCAAAGGGGTGAACCACGTTAAGTTTGTGCTGGAGGATTCCACCATATACCTCCTCTCCGTCAACGCCTCGGCCAACCCCGTGGAGGAGCTCAAAGCCGGCGTGAGCAGGATTTCTGCCAGCCCCCGGCTCGCCGGCTTCCCCGTTAAGGCGGTCAACAAAGATTCGTCGGGGCTGGTGATAGAGGTTACCAACCTCTTTGCGGGCAACGCAAAGCTGTTCGACGCCTCCCCCGGCGACATGGGGGGCGGCCTGCTCAAGGTAAACGCCGCCTTCAAGAAGGATGAAAGCTCGCTGGGCGAAGTAAAGGCGTTTGAGGACAACATCAGCGTAAAGTCCACCGTAACCTACGGGCTTTCGGTAAGCCTGCTGGGGCTGATGAAGGTTGCGGACGATGTGCCCTACACCATGAAGGTTACGCGCAGCTTTTTGCTGCTACCCGAAGAAAAGATGCGCCCCCGCATAAGCGACTCCCGCGTGGGCATTTTCAACCACAACAAAACGCGCTACTCGCTCGATAAAGACCAGGCCTACGCCTACTCCGTAGCCCACCGCTGGCGCCTCGTCCCCAAAGACGCGGAGGCCTACGGGCGCGGCGAGCTCGTGGAGCCGGTGAAGCCCATCGTGTGGTACATCGACAACGCCTTTCCCGAGCTCTGGAAGCCGGTGGTAAAGGAGGGCGTGGAGGCGTGGAACGCCGCCTTTGAGAAAATCGGGTTCAAAAACGCTATCATCGCCAAGCCCTTCCCCACCGCCGAGCAGGATTCGGCCTTCGACCCCGACAACCTCAAGTACTCCTGCATCCGCTACCTGCCCTCGGGCACGGCCAACGCCTACGGTCCCTCGTGGGTCGACCCCACCACCGGCGAAATCATCACCGCCTCGGTAATCGTTTACAGCAACATTTCGCAGCTCATCAACGCATGGCGCTTTGTGCAGACCGCTCAGGCAGACGAGCGCGTGCGCCGCGCCAAAATGCCCGACGACGTCATCAAAGAATCGCTCACCTACGTCATTTCGCACGAAATAGGGCACACCCTCGGCTTTATGCACAACATGGCCTCCAGCAGCGCCTGGCCGGTGGATTCGCTCCGCAGCGCCACGTTCACCCAGAAGTACGGCACCACGCCCTGCATCATGGACTACGCCCGGTTTAACTACGTAGCCCAGCCCGAAGACAAGGGCGTGAAGCTCACCCCGCCCGCCATTGGCGTGTACGACGAATTTCTCGTCAAGTGGACCTACGCCTGCCTCCCCGACAAAAAGGACGAGTGGGACGAGGCCCCCGTGCTCGAATCGTGGGTAGATGCGCGCGCCGGCGACCCCGTTTACCGCTACGGCCGCCAGCAGATACGCTCCTCCTACGACCCCACAGCCCTCACCGAAGACCTTGGCGACGACAACATCAAAGCCGGCGCATACGGCATAAAAAACCTGAAGTACATCCTGGCCAACCTCGAAAAGTGGATTCCCGAAGCCGACGACAACGACTACGAGCACATCAACCTGCTCTACTCGCAGATAGCCAACCAGTACGCGCGCTACCTGCGCAACGTGGCGCTCAACATTGGCGGGATAAAGCTCACCGAAGTAAAGCGCGGCACCAACGACGTGCAGTACGCCGTGGCGCCCAAAGCCCGCCAAAAGGCTTCGCTGAGCTGGGTGCTCGGCGAATACCGCTCGCTGGACTGGATAGACAAGCCGGGCTTTACGAAAAAGCTTCCGCTTGGCGTCAGCACGTCCTACAAAATTCGCGAGGCGGTGATACGGTCGCTCCGGGCGCAGCTCGAAAAGCTCATCCTTGCCGCCCAGTACACCAACGCCCCCTACACCGTAGAGGAGTACACCGCCGACCTCTACAGCGCAACGTGGCGTAGCCTCACCGCCGGCGGCAAGCTCACCGCCGCCGACAAGGCGCTGCAAATCGCCATGGTGGACGAGTTCACCTCGCCCCTCGTAGAGAAAAAGCAGGCCTCCTCCACCACCGCGCTCTCGACCGGCTTCGCCACGGTAGACGACATCATACTCTACGGGCTTGACGAAACGGGCATCGTAGAGCAGTACGCCGACGTGCTCCGCAAGTACGAGGCGGAAAACGGGCTTGGCTCGGTAGCGGCCATCATGGCGCCGGCCGAGCTTAGCGAATTTGGCAAAACCGGACAGGGATTTCAAAGCCAGGTAGACGTGAAGCTCATAGATGACACGAACACCTACCTCACCATGCTGGCCATCCGCTCGCGCGACCTGCTGAGGAGCAAAATCGGCGCCACCTCCGGCGCCGACAAAGCCCACTACCAGTCGCTGCTCATTAAGCTCAACGTTGCGCTTAAGGATAAGCTGTAGGCGAACGCTGAGCTGAGCGGTAGCGTCCATGCGCTATTGATATAAAATTTAATTGGCAAATAATCAAACAAGTATCACTATTATATTATTATACATTATGAGAAAGCTATTAATAGCTACAATTATGTTTTGTACGGTGGCGATGATATCCTGCCGGGAAAGTAAATACCCAAAAGGTATTGAACACGTCGTTGTCATTGGTCTTGACGGGTTAAGCAGCACCGGCTTACATGCTGCGGCGACGCCCTGTCTCGACAGCCTGTCGCGACACGGGGCATACAGCTACACGACGCGCTGTGTTTTGCCCACAGTGAGTACGCCTAACTGGAACGCAATGCTGTGCGGCGCGGGACCCGAAATCACCGGCGCCATCAATAATTCGTGGAAAGCCGGCGATTTCGGATTCCCCTATACAGCGATGAGCAAAGGACATTCATTCCCAAACATTTTCAGGATTCTCCGCGAACAGCGACCCGGCGCAGAGCTGGGAGCGATATATAACTGGGGTAAATTCCGCAACATGCTCGAAGAGGAGCTGCTGAATATGTCGGAAGCATATCCCTCCCAATTGGAAACAGCCCGGAAATCGGCGGAATATATCCTTGCCAAAAAACCGACATTCCTGTTCATACACTTAGACAGCATCGACCATGCCGGACACAGCGACGGTCACATGTCGCCCGGCTACATCAAGTGTATCGAAGAAACCGATTCCCATGTCAAGCTGATTGTCGACGCAATCCGGCAATCCGGCATCGCCGACAAAACAATGATTATGGTAGTGAGCGACCACGGCGGCATCTTTCGCGGGCATGGCGGAAACAGCTATGACGAATTAGCCACTCCAATCATCTTTTCGGGAAAAGGTATAAAACAAAATTACGCCATTCAACAGCAAATCTACAGATACGACGTCGCTGCCGACGTTGCCTTTGCGCTTGGCGTGAAAGCTCCGCAGGTGTGGACAGGACGACCAACAAAACCTGCCTATACGGGTTTCGGCGAACCGGATAATCTTTGGAAAGGATTAGCCGTACTACCTTCGCCCCGCTTCGCCTCCAAAACGTATAAAGAACCTTTCGGCGAGACATTTGTCGACAGCGCAACCGTCGCTATACTTCCGCCCGAAGGCGCCACGGGCATCATTCGCTATACTGTCGATGGCTCTGTACCGTCAAAAGAATCTCCTGTTTACAGCGCCCCGTTCACAGCGAAAAAAACAGCTACCGTAAATGCCAAGCTGTTTAGCGATACGGGCGAAAGCGTTAATGTAAAAGCGATATACACTTTAAAAGAATGAGGCTACGATAAAAAAAGGGGCTGTCTCGATGTTGAGGCAGCCCCTTTTTTTGTTTTCCCAGCGCTACTGTGCTATGCTGCGCTCGGCATGGTTTTGTACGGCAATGGCACGCAGCTGAAGAACCGGAGCGTAGCGGAGCTCGGCGCAGCCCAATGGCTCCAATCTGCGTAAATCATAAAAATCTGCGCCCGCTGCGCGCTAAAAAACAAATCGCAGCTTTCAGGTTAGCCGCAGCCGGCAGCGATTTTTTGCTACCTACCTGACCGGCTTACTCGTCAGGAGGGCTACTGCCCGCTCTTCGCCAACAACGGCGCAGTAAAACATGTAGAAGGTATCATTTTGCGGGTTGTAAACCAGCGAAATTTTGTGGGCATACTCTTTGTCCACCCCCTCCGGATGGCCGCCGGCCTTGTAGAGGGGCTCCGGGTCTGCCCGCCAGTGCACCAGGTCGCGCGAAAAGGCAACCATGATATGCGCCCCACCTTTGCCGACGCCAAAGTAGAACATGGTCCAGTGGTCGCCGTCACGAAAAACCTTCGGGTCGGAAACGAAACAGGAGTCGTAGCCGTCGGGTCGCGTGGTAACAACCGGATTGAAGGGGTATCGCACCCAGTGAATCAGGTCGTTCGACAAGGCAAGGCCTATTTTTTCAATGCCCTCCTGAGCGGCATTGTAAAAATTATAGTAAAGTCCGTCGTGCTCTACCAGCCAGGGTTGGTAGATGCAATCCTTTTCCCAGGCTTTGCAATCCTTTTGGTAAACCGAAAGTATGGGTTCGTCGGAGGCCCTCAGCCAGCGCAGGCCGTTGGCGCTGGCGGCAACGCCTTCGTATCCGGGGCGCAGCTCGTAGTCACCCTGCCTGGGATAGCAACCGTAGAGGGTCCAGTAGGCGTCGCCGTGCTTTCGGATGGTGCGAGGCGCTTTGACGTCCCAGCTTTCGTAGAGGTAAGCGCCTACAACACAACCGCCGTAGTCAAAGTCGCCTTCCTTTCCAAACCCCATCGCAAGCTGCGGGTTTTCCCACCGAAGCAAGTCGGCGCTCTCAACAACAAAGGAGTTGTAGCCCTGGCCGTTGAAGCCAATGAAGCTCATGTACCACACGCCGGGATTTTCTGCGATTTGGTATACGCACGGCACATCATAGCTGCGAAAATCTTCTGCTCCGGGAATCTTGTAATCCCAAGGTATCACGGGTTGTGGATAGTACGTCCAGCCGCGATAGGGCGCACTCCAGCGCTGCATGGTTTCGTCGTCTATCGGCTGCGCTAAGGCTGCCGGCTGCTGGGCACTGGCGCTATGCAGGCAAGCGGCCAGGCTGCATGCAAAAATAAAATATTTCATTTTGTTCGTAATTCCTTTCATATAGCTAAAATGCAATTTGCTCATTTTTAGTTGTTTGAAACTTTGCATTTGGCTTTGCTTAATGGGGGACTAATTTCTATATTCCTTTCATATAGCTAAAATACAATTTGCTCATTTTTATTTATTTGCAATTTTGCATTTGGCTTTGCTTAATGGGCGACTAATTCTTAATTCCTAATTCTTAATTCAAGTTTCCCACCCTTTCTTTAGTCAACAACAGAGCGGGCGATATTTTGTATTCAACAGATAATCAAGTTTGTATTATGCGACATTTGACAAATTTTCACAGTCTGTACGTAGTT
>JAIROF010000094.1 GCA_031257655.1 Prevotellaceae bacterium
AACCTCTAAAAACCCCAAACTCTGCGTTACGCTCCCTCGGCAAAATGCTCATTTACTTTAGTAAACTCCGCTTTTGCCTCAGTCGCAAGCCTTGATTTTGGGGTTTTTAGAGGTTCCCTATAGAAAAAGACGATGTCGCTTCACGCTTAAAACCTGCCGAGCAATTTATACAAGCCATTGAAAAGCTGATAAACTTATGACATCCAAAACCCTGCTCGACGTTGCGTGGACGCTACGCCGAGCAGGACATGCCCCAAAAAGATTTAGCCATATTTTTAGCCGACGCCCGAATGCTACAATTTTACCACCCAGTATCCGTTGCGCTTTCCGTTGCGGCGTTCGAGCAGATTTTTTTGTTGCAGGCCGGCTGTTATGGTTTTTACCGTTCTTTCCGATTTGCGGATATGCGCCGCCATCTCTTTTTGCGTTGCCTGCGGATGCGCTTCCAGAAATTCCAATACGAAATGCTCCTCCAAAGTGCAGCTGGCGCGACGCGAATCCTGCTTCAAAGTGCAAATTTTGCTCTTTGGAATTTTGTCAGCCTCATTTTTTGCACTTTGGCGGGCGCTTTTGTTGCCAATACAAGTCAGCAGCTCCCTATTTTTCAATACATTGTCTTCGTTGAGCAGTAAGTTTCTGAAAAAACGCTCTAAATATTCGCCGGTAGCGTGGATGTTGTTTTTAAAGTCATTGTAGTTGGCGCGAACAAGCGCATTGCGAAAATACCGCGCATGCTGAGCAAAAAGCGTATTTGCAGCGTCAAAGCCAAATGTACGCAAATACTTTATGATAAATACGGCGGTTGTCCGCGTATTTCCCTCGCCAAATGCATGGATTTGCCATAAGCCGGACGTAAAACTTGCAACATGTTGGGCTATTTGCAGCAGGCTGATATTTTTATAGCTAAGCTGTTTTTCCTGCTCAAAATCATAGCTGAGCGCGGCGCGAATGCTGTTGGCGCTTGCATAGTAAACCGTTTCGCCGTTCAGCACCCACTCGGCTTTGCTGATATTGTAATCCCTTATTTTGCCTGCAAACGAATAAATTCCTTCAAAAAGCCTCCTGTGAATCGGTAGCATATTCCGTTGGCGAAAAGGTGAAGGTTTTTTCCGACAAAATTTCTGCAATCCGGGCGGCAACCTTGTCGGCCTCCTCCGTTCTGCCGCTCTCATCGCCTGCGGGCTTGGCTTTGTAGTAGCTGTCTATCCGCTGCTTTACCTCGCCAATGGTAATGCTTCCTTCAATATTTTGCTTGGCAGCTTGGAGCAGATACGGCGAAGGCTTCAGGCCATCGACGTCCTGCAGGCCGATGGCCGTTTGCCAGACGTAGCTTTTTTCTGCTTTTTCCGGCTCGCCCTGCCTGATATATTCTTCAAAATCTTTCATAATCACGCTATGGTTGCTTTGTGGAAACCTCTAAAAACCCCAAGCTCTGCGCTATGCTCCTTCGGCAAAGTGCTCATTTACTTTATCCTCAGTCGCAAGCCTTGATTTTTGGGGTTTTTAGAGGTCTCCAATTGTTACAGGTTATGTTTCTTATATGCCTGTCCACGTGGGACAATGCGGTGCAAGAACACCGTATTGTCTTGCTCCAGCGTGAAGATTACTCTGTAGCTGCCGCAGCGTATCCGATATTTGCTCCGGCTACCTCGCAACGGGATGCAATCGGGCATATCGCATAGCTGTGCCGCCGCCTTTACTTTATCCACCAGCGTAAGCACTTGCATGTGTACACCAGCGGGAAGCGATCGAAAGTCTTTTTCAAACGCCTTTGAGTACGCTGTTTTCATCTCCTGAACGTTTCCATGTAGCGTTCAAACGCTTCTTCTTCTGCACCTGTAAGCCTCATTTGTGCCTCCGGAGTATTGCACAGCTCAATCAGCTGATTGTCGTCGCAAAATTCGCCGTACTTAGACAGCTGAAAGCAAACCATTTCGATATAGTTTTTAAGATTCATTCCGGCGTTGACTGCCTGTATAGAAAGATTCTTTTTTACATCTATCGGTAAGCTGATAATCTTTTTGATAGATTCTTGTTGTTTGGCATTGGCATTCATATCATTACATATTGAAATTAGTAGCCGACTCAGCTTTTGCAAGTTCTATAAGTAAGTCGTTGATTAATAATGAAAAAAAGCAGCGTTTTACTTTGATAAGTCGCTGAAAATTAGCAGCTTTTTGTTGTAAAAAAAATAAAATGCTACAACACAAAAGTACAACAATTACTTCAGAACTTAGAAATTATTTAGAGGTTCCCAAAAATAACCTACAATTTGTGCCCCTTTGTGAAACCGCTGTGCCCCTCTGTGTTAGTATTGCACAGAGGGGCACAGCGAGCTTACGCCGAAAGCATTATCTGTGTAAATCTGTGGATAATTCGCAGCCATTTCCTCGTATTATTTTTAAAGGCATCCGTGCTCCGCTTGCGTCCTAATTCTCAATTCTCAATTCTCAATTTTCAATTCTCAATTCTTATTTCCCGTTTCCTCTTTCGCGAGCAGCTCTTTCAGCGTTTCCTCAAAGATTTCCGAATGAATTTGCCGGTTTATCACCCGTCCTTGCCTGTCGATGAGGACGTAGTGGGGAATGCCGTTGAAGGCAAACAGCTGGCGGAAGTACAGGTAGTCGACTTCCGCCACGCGGTACGTGTGTACGAGCGCCTGCTCCTCCACCAGCTTGCTGTAGCGATCCGTTGGCGAATCCTTGTCGGAGGTGATGAATACAAAGGCTACGTCTCGGCTGTCCTTATACCTTTCGCGCATGTCTTTGCTTTGCTTCATGGCGGCTATGCAGGGGCCGCACCAGGTAGCCCAAAAGTCCACCAAAACGTACTTGCCCCGGAAGGGCTCAACAATTTTTTTAAAGGCCTCGGCCTCCTCCGTATTCGGCAGCTCGTAGGCCGCTACCTCCTCCGGCGGGAAATTCTTGTAGAACAGCCGCCGGGCTTCCTCCCTCAAAAACTCCTCCTTAAAAGCATTTTCCGAAGCGGCAAGCAGCTTTTCGGCGTCGACTTTCGGGCTTTTGTTCTGCTTTACGGCAGCGAAGAAGGCATCCAGCTCTCTTGTGGCCAGGAGGTCGCCTACAATGCCAGGCCTTAGCTTTAGCACGCCGGTATAGATAGAATCGGTTATTTGCCGGGATTTTATGGCTATTTCGTACATGGAAAGCGGACGGAGCACGTCCACGTATTTTTTTTGGTAGCTGTCCGCGTACTTTTGGTAGCGATCCGAAAATACGCTGCCTTCGTATACAAGCGTTGCGAACAACCTGTGCCATTCTGCCGTATCCGGAATTTCCCTTGTGTTGCGCACAGTATCTACAATGGCTAAGTAGCGCACGTCATCCGGCGTTTTTTGTATCCCCAGCTCGTCAAACAGGTACTGCTCAAAGCTCTTTTCCGGGTTGTTGTACGTCCGGTAAAATTCGTAGATGGGGTTCTTTATCAGCGGCAGATACTCCAGGCGGTTGATGAACATGCTGAAATCGCCGGTTGAAAGAATTTGCGGGTTGGCTACGGGAATGTCCTGCAAAAAATCGTAAAATGTAGCCGGTAGCGGTTTGTCGGGATTCCTGCTGCTGTAGTGCATGCTGTACTCCAGCAAGAAGGCGGCGCGCTTTACCGCCCAGCTGTTTTGCAGAAGGAGCTTGGCAAGGGGCGACACGCTGTCGGCATTTGCCGCCTGGCGGCAGGCCTCGGCGTACTCCGACGTCAGGCTATTCAGCAGCGCCTTGTATTCGTCCGGCTCCTTTCCCGACATTTCATCGTATAGCCGGCGGGCAGGCAAGCTGTGCTTAGCGTAAAAAGCGGTTAGCTCCCGGTTTACGGAGGCAGCAGCGCCCCCGTACCGGATGTTGGAAAATATGTAGCTGATATTCCTCAGCCTGTCTGCCGCGCGAAACTCCTCCCAGTCGAGCACCATCGACAAGGTTGTACCCGGCTGGAGGTAAACCTCTATGTTTGCATCGCGCCGGAAGTGAATCGTTACACCTTGCGGGTAGCTCAAGGGCAGCGAGCACTCAAAGCGCCCGTCGGGGTGAATGTGCGCCACTCTGGGCAAATTTTCGCGGGTAACGTCGTTGGATGCGTAAACCATTCCGGCAGTAAAGCCTGCGCGGGGGTCGTAGCCTTTGATGTAGCCCACTATCCGCGCGGTGTCGCGCACAAAAAATTCGCCGGCCTCGAAGCTCAGGAGGGTTTTGCGCCGGGCTTTTGCCAGCTCGCCGTCTATCCAGGCCTGCACGCCGGCGGGCACGGCGCTGCTGCGGCTGGGGCGCTTGGCCTTTGGGTCGAGCGAAATGCCGTAGATGCAGGTCGTATTCTGATCCGCCTCATCGCCAATGAAGTTGATTTTCTTGATGGACTTGTCCAGCTTGGGGTATACGAGGATAAAGGTGGAGTCGCCCGAGGCGGGCATGAAGATATGCTTGTCGAACTCGCCGTTGCGGATGGCCGTTGGGCGCCACTTTTGGCCTGTGGCGGGGTCTTCGAGGCAGTCTTTTTGCGAAAAGCTTACCCACCAGTTGGGCAAAAAGACGGTGTGGATGTACACCCGCGTTTCATCTTTGGCCAGCTCAATTCGGGAGATGTGCGTGACGCCCGATGTGTTGAAGTCATACACAGGGTTCTCAATCACCCTGTCCTTTGCCGCGAGCTGGGCGGCGAGCGACAGGGAAAAGCATAGCGCGAAAATTTGCTTTTTCATTGCCTTAAAAATTTTTAGTTGCACTTTTGTGGAGGAGTGGAGAGGGCAACCTTTTTTTCTTACACGGCTTTAAATATGGGTTAAAGGTGTATGAAGTTGTGCTTACCCAAGCCGCCTCAAAAGTAGGTATTTTTTTTGAATTTTTCGGCAGGGCGGATAGAAAGCCGGCGGCAAAAAGCAGAATTTGTATTTTGCCGATTGTGCACACCTCGCGGGGTGTGGAGCAGCAGGCCGAAATCGTTTGCTGTGCAGTAAAACCGGCATAAGCAAGCCGGACGAGGCTAACCGCCTCGTCCGAACTTCGTAGCATTGAGCTTCTGGTCAATGCAAAAATTCCTCACCCCAGGCACTACAGGTCTTCCGGATATCCTGTGTAGCGGTATCCGGCGAGCGTCCAGTGCTCATCCCATTCGTCCGGGTCGGCAGGTGTGTTTGTGCCGGGCTTAATTACCCATTCATACTCCGGTATGCTGGGGTCTTCCCATGTCTTCGGGTCTGTTTGTTGGCTCTCAAACTCCATGTAGTCATGGTGCAAGGTCACTTTCAGGTAGATGCTGTCCACCGTGTTGCCGCCTATGGAGGTGGCAGCGCCGGGAAGGATTTTCAGGACGTCGAGCGTAATGTAGGTGTACTGCTGGATTCCGTCATTTCGCTCTCCGGCGGCGGTTGGCACCCGAAAATAAGCTGCGTAAGACGGGTCGAATGGGGCTAATCCGTAATCCGTATCAATGGAGTAGCTGCTGCTGCTTATGTTTTCGGCGTTTTCCGAGCACAGCGCTTCTGCCGGCGTTCCCGTAACTTTGAATTTTCCTTTTTGGGGCGAGCCTGCTACGGCAAAGTCAATCCAAATTTCGTTTGCCACGTTGGAGGCCGTGTTGTAAATCATCACCTCAAGGCCGTCCTCTATGGAGGTGTTATCGTCCTCGTACTCGTCGCAGGTGGTGGCGACTACAAATCGCCCCGCGTACTCGAATGTTTCGCTGTACCAGCTGTCCATTTCGTTGTAGCACGACGCTAAAACAGCCATGCCGGCAAAAATGCTCAATGCGTAAATAAATTTTTTCATCTCTCTATTTTTTTTGATTATTGTTTTGTAGCCGTCACGTTAAAGTCGTAAGTGCCAATGTAGGAGGCAGTCCATGTGATTGTTTCTGTGCCCGGATCGTAAGCTCCGCTAAGATCGTCCAGCCCATCGCCCCAGCCTTGCACATAGCTGTCGTTCAAGGTTAGCCCATTATCGCCTCCCAGCCGGATAGTGCCTGTCATAGCGTAGGCGCTGCCGTACCCTGCGCGCTGGTCGTAGTAGCCTCCCAGCAGGTCGGAAACGTAAAATTCTCCCGGGCTTACCTGATAAATCAAAATTGTGAAATCTTGGCCGTAAACCGTTACGCCGTTTCGGTTGCTGTTTTTAGAAACGGTGTAGAAGCCCGACGCTAAGGGCGATGGCGTAGCGTTGTAAACTACCACCTGTCGCGTAGCGGTTGCCGGAAATCCATCCGTATTGTTGACCGCGTAGGTTAACTTGTAGAGGCCTGCAACGTTTGCATTTACAGCGCCGGAAACCACAACGGCAGCCGAAACATCGGCGTCTTTGTCCAAGGCTTTCCAGCCCGGCTCAATATATGAGCCTCCCAAGCTGACAAACTCTACAGGGCTTCCGTTGAGGCTCAATTCGCAGTAGTAGGTAGTTCTCGACGTATTTTCAGTTTCCTTTTCGCAGCCGGAAAGCAGCCATGCCGAGAGAAATACTAAATAAAGATATCGTTTCATATTCATTTATTTTTAAAGGTTGCGTAATTTATTTTCTTATTTTCCGGCTTTTTTATCCCACCAAACTTTTTGTCCGATGTTGGGCTTTTGCGCCGGCGCGTTGTTGTTGCGGAAGATGTAGTACTCCGGGTATAAGGGCGACGCCGGCAGGCTGCCGTTGAGCCTTGCTCTGCCTCTAACCGAAATCGTCAGGTCGCCTACGGGAAAGGCGCTAAATGCCGTTTGCCGGTTGGCTTCAATATCTATTTCGTTTACCGCAGGGTACTTAGTCCGGTTGCGCTCTATGAACGCTTCGATGTGCTGGTAGCCGGCGTAGGCCACCCATTTTTGCATGGCGATTTGCTTAATTTGGCTTTCCGTGCTACCGCCGGATGTCCACTTTGCGTAGCCGCTTGTAACGATGTCATCGCTGCCGACGCCGTGCTGCTCCAGCGATGCTCTAACGCCTGCTTCGTAGTGGCGCTGCGCTTCGGAGGCGCGTCCGGCGCGGGCGTAAACCTCGGCTACGTAAAAGTTGACCTCCCAGGTGGACATTAGCATGAGGTCGAGGGCCGGGTCTACGATGGCTTTGCAGTACGCTTCTTTGTCGTCGGCAGTGCCGTTGCCGTCGGCGTCTTCTTTGGAGTCAAAATCGCCAAAAAAGGCGCCGTTGCTCCCCGTAAACAATTTCGGCAGGCGCGGGTCTAAGTTTTCGTACAGGTAGTCCACAAACGTTTTGCATCCAATCACGTTGGTTGAGAGGTAGCTTGCGCCGCCGGCCTCAAATTCCCGCAAGGGGTGGCGTTTACCTTCGCGGCTGTCGTCCCAAAAGTCGCCGGATATTTTTGCGCTTGCGGCGATGAGCGAAGTTTCTGCGTCTTCGATAAAGCTCAGCGCCGCCGCATTGTCATACCCTGTCGTTTCGGATACGCGCAGCAGCAGCTTAAGCTTTAGCGAGTAGGCAAATTGCCTCCACTTTTCAAAATCGCCTTCGTAGATGAAATCGTACGCTTCATCTACGGAAGCCTCGCTCAAATCGACCTCCAGCAGCTTGTTCGTTCGCGCCAGCAGGTCGGCGTAAATATCCTCGCCCTTGTCTTGCTTTGGGTGCAGGATGCCTTCGTTGCCCTTGAGCGCCTCCGAGTAGGGCATATCTCCCCACACGTCGGCGATGATTTGCCAGGTGAAAATGGATAATGCTTCGGCAATGAAGTAGTAGCCCTTGTTTTCGTCGGCGGCGGTCAGCGCTTTTATCCGGTTAATGTCGGCGAGCGGCTGGCTCATCAGCGAATAGTAGGCCATGTTGAAGTCTTCCGGCTGAAATTCGCAGAGGGTTTTGAACTGCGAGGCGGTGTAGGACTGCGTCCAGTACTCCACCCAAAAAGCGCCTCCAAAACCAAAATCCCAGCCCATCAGGTTATTGGCTATGCCGATTTCTGCTGCCGGAAGCAATACTTTAGCGTCCGGTATTTCGTTCACGGCGTCGGGGTCGCGGTTCACGTCCAGGTAATCGCTGCAGCCGGTCAGGAGCAGGGCGGCAGCGGAGATTACTATAGTTGCAAATTTACTTTTCATCTTTTTTGTGTGTTAAATGGTTGTTAGAATGAAAGATTTAATCCGAATATGTAGGACACGTAAGGTGGCGTAGCGGCAAATTCGCCAAACTTAGCGGAGATGTTGTTTCCAAAGGTGGTTACTTCCGGGTCTATGTACTGATTTTCGGTTGGCGTCCACAGCAGGATATTCGAGGCCGTAAGCGATAGCCTTAGCCCTGTGACGCCGAGCTTGCCGCAGGCTTTTTTGGGCAGCTGGAAGGCGAGGCTAAGGTTGCGCAGCTTGAGGTAGGATCGGTCGATAACGGCAAAATCGGCGTACTGAAATCCGCCATTGCTGTAGAACGTATGCAGCTGGGTTGGGTCAACAGGCGTTGTATTTTCGCTGTAGGTGCCGTCGCCGTTGGCCACCACCGAGTTGGGTATGACGAAGGGGTAGCGGTCGTTATAGGCGGTTTCGGGGCCGCTTCCCACCCAGTGCATGTAGTCCTTGGTGTAGGAGTAGATGTAGCCGCCGTAGCGGAAATCGAACGTCCCGGAGAGCGAAAAGCCTTTGTAGCTAAAGGTGTTGGTGAGGCCCATCCGGAATTTTTCGTTAATATCCTTATCTAAGTACACCGCATCGGGCGTGGGCGTTGGGTTGCCTACGCCGTCCACCACCGTGCGCGCTACGCCGTCGAGCGTAACCGTTTGCGCTTTTTGGCTCTTGAACTGCCCCAGCGCTTTTCCTTCTACAGCGTAAATGCCCATGTCGCTGTACCCGCCAAGGTATATCTCTTCTACCTCTAAGCGCTCTACTTTGTTGGTATTCTTGGTAAAGTTGTAGGCAATATCCCATGAAAAATCGTTGATTTTGAGCGGCGTAAGCGATAGCGTCAGCTCCACTCCGCTGTTGCGCACGTCGCCCAGGTTCGCAATTTGCACCGTGTAGCCGGTTGACGGGTCGTAAGGCAGCTCGTCAATCAGGTTTTTTGTAAACTTGTTGTAGTACGCCACGTCAATGCCAAGCCTCCGGTTGAACAGGTGCAGCTCTGCCCCCACCTCGAACTCATCCGTCAGCTCCGGCTTCAGCACGAGGTTGTTCATCGTGTTGGAAAGCGTATATGCGTTTATTCCCGCTATCGGAAACGACAAATCTTCCACGCTCGGGTAGTCCGGGTTGCGCAGCGTAGAGGATACGAACCGCTCGTACACGCCATACACCGGAGCGTCCTTACCGGTACGCCCGTAGGCAAAGCGTATCTTGGCAAAGTTGAGCAGGCCTGTGCCGATATTTTGCTGCTTCAGAAAGTCGGTAGCGATAAAGCTCAGCATGGATGCCGGGTAAAAGTACGAGTTGTGCTCTTTGGGCAGCGTGGACGACCAGTCGTTGCGCGCCGTGAGCGTCAGGTAGAGGTAATCCCTGTACCCCAGGTCGGCGTTAACGTACCCGCCCACTATGCGGTAAAGGTCGGACTCCTGGTCGCCTTCCGCCGGAGTGAGCGAGTTGCTCAGGTGGTAAAAGCCGGGCATGTCGATGGAGGTGATTGAGCCTTCGAGCGCGCTGTATCGCTGCTCGTTGACGTTCCAGCCGGCAATGGCGTTGAGCGAAAAATCGCCAAATCGCTCCGCGTAGGTTGCCATCAGCTCGTGGTTGGTTTGCACGCGCTGCCTTCTTTTTTCGGAGTACGAGCCGGGCTGCTCGTTGGAGCTGCCGGCCGACTTGTTGGGGGAGTCGTCGGCGTACACAAAGGCGTCCATGTGCATGTGCTCGCCGGAGGTTTCAAAGTCGCCGCCAAACCGGTACGTCAGCTTCAGGCTTTTCAGCAAGTCGTAGTCCATTTGCAGCTTGCCGAAAATTTTGTACTTGTCCTGCACCGCTTCTTTCATCTCCAGCGTGTGGTAGGGGTTAATGCCGTACGGGGTAAAGTAGTTGTCCACGTTGTTGAACTTGTTGCTGAGGTCTTTCAGGTCAACAATGGATATATCGGTAGCGATTTCGTTCAGCGATCGGTAGATAGAGTAGTCCTGTCCGGTGGGCGACACCTCGTTTCGCTCCACGCTAAAGTTAACCGCCGAGCTGAGGGTAACCTTCTTGGCGCTGTGCGAAGCGTTGGCGCTGAGCGTGTAGCGGTTGTAGGAATCGTCGTCGGTAGGGACAGGGCCGTCGATGTGGCTTTGCGATATCGAAACGTGGTACTGCGTTTGCTCCGTGCCTCCGGTGAGCGAAAGGGCATTGTTGTACCCCAGCCCCAGGTCGTAGAAGTCGCGGATGCGGTTGTTCAGGTAAACGTATGGCTTGAGCTGCTGGCTGTTGTCCACCACGTTGCCCCATACGCGGTCTTTCCCGTCGAAGCGCGCGCCCCAGCTTCCGTTTTCGTCGAGGGCGCGGTCGCCGCTCCAGCCCTGGCCAAAGAGGGTTTGCTCCGTTGGCAGGCGGCCTATTTGCTGAACGGTTACCCCGCCGTCGTAGCTTACCTGCACCTTGCCGTTGGTATTTTTCCCCGATTTGGTGGTGATGATGATTACGCCGGCGGCGGCGCGCGACCCGTACAGCGCCGATGCTGCCGAGCCTTTTAGCACCGTGATGTTCTCAATGTCATTTGGGTTAAGCGCGTTGATGCCGGAGCCAAAATCCGCCTGGCTATTCAAGGTATTCGCAAGCTCTCTGACGCCTCCGGACTGGTTTTGAATATTGGTGAGCGGAATGCCATCCACTATGTATAGCGGCTGGCTGGTTCTGTTCAAAACGTTAAAGCCGCGTATGGTCACGTTTTGCGTTCCTCCGGGGGTTTGCGAAGCGGATATTTCCATGCCCGACACCTTTGCCTGCAGCGCCGCCATGGGGTTTACCGTTTTTGCGTTTACGATGTCGTCTCCGCCCACAGATACGGTTGAGTACCCCAGCGTTTTCTTACCCCGCGCGATGCCCAGCGCCGTCACCACCACCTCGTCTATGGCCCTTTCGTCCGCTTTGAGCACGATGCGCGCGCTGGCCGCCGCCGGCGCTTCGGCTTCGGCGTAGCCAATGTACCTCACGGAAATGGTGGCTACGGTTTCCGGCACGGACAGCGAAAACCGGCCTTCGGCGTCGGTGAGCGTGCCCACGCTTGTTCCCCTGGCAAACACCGAGGCGCCGGCCACGGGAGCGCCGCTTTCGTCCACCACCACCCCCGAAATTTGCCTGCTCTGCGCGGTGGCCAACCCCATGCCTACGCAGAAGCATGATAGCAGTAAAATTAGTCTTTTTTTCATAAATAACACATTTTTAAAGTAAGCACAAAACTTTGCCTCCCTGAACACGGGTGCAGGGTACAGCAAATGGGAATGTAAAATGTAAAATGTAAAATGTAGAATGTAGAATGTAGAATGTAGAATGTAGAATGCAAAATGCAGAATGGCGCTTTTGGAATGTAAAATGCAGAGTGCAGAATGCAGAATGGCGCTACCTTTGGAATGTAAAATGCAGAATGCAAAATGCAGAATGGCGCTACCTTTGGAATGTAAAATGCAGAATGCAAAATGCAGAATGGCGCGTAGCGCGTAACTACTTGAGCACTGTGTGTGTGTGTGTGTGTGTGTGTGTGTGTGTGTGTGTGTGTGTGTGTGTGTGTTACGTGTTCGCACACGCCAATGCTGCCAACACAGCCATAGCCGTGCAGCCGCTCGGAAGTAGCTTCTTGTATGTGGTAGCCGCGCTTCATTTATTTTACCTGCATGTAACGAAAGAAAATGGAGAAAATTTTCCCCTAAATGATTTGGCAAATATACAACATAATATTATAAAATTCAAGTTTCCCACCTTTTTTACTCGAGTGAATTACACAGAATTATCAAATGGAAGTTACAATCAACTAACTAATAAACAGTAGAATATGTAAAGACATGTAAAGCGCACAATAG
>JAIROF010000095.1 GCA_031257655.1 Prevotellaceae bacterium
TGCTATACGAAAAGTCATTGATAACATCAATCAGACTTATACCCTTTATCCCGGAACTTCTTTGACCCTCTGCTTCAAAATCGCGACAATCCAATCTGTGCCAGGTCAGGAGTTCTGAGTTTGAAAAGTAGGCCTCAAAGAAAGAAAACAGCCGAAATGAATTTTCCGATGTGTTCTTATCCTTCCGTTCGGGAAAATAGTAGTCTTTCAGCTTGTGGTAAAGCGTTTCGAACAGGCGGACTCGCCCGGAATCAAACGGCAATCCGGCTGCCCTGGCGGAAGCGGAGCGTAGCGCATCTGCGCTATGGGTGCTCAGCAGGGCTGAGATAATGGCGCTCAGCTTATCAAATTCGTCGGTAAAATTTAGCTGTAGCGCAACTTCCCGGGCTTTATCCCGAAACCTATTGATGCCGTCTTCGCCCTCGCGAATGATAATTTTTTCCAGCTTATCTTCAATCTGCTCAACGGGGATTTTTTTTGACGCGCTGCCTTCTCTCTTCGATATTTGCATGCATTCGAGCATCCACCGCCACTCCGACGAGATGTAAATGCCCCCCAGGTTCACATCCGACGCCAAGGCGGGTTTTCCCTCCATCACGTGCAGCGTAATGCCTGCCAAGGTGGTTACCTTCTTGGCAGGGCTGGCGGTCAGGAAAAAATCACCGGTTTCCGTTGGCCGCAATTCCAGTGCGCTCCGGTGGCTGACTACCGCATCGGGAAAACGCCACCGGAGGATGTCAAAAAGATGGCGCCCGATGATGTGCTCCCTCGCGTCTTGCAGGTTGGCGGTGTAAATTCGCGGGGCGAGCTTTCGTATCTTTCCTTCCCTTTCTGCCTTCTTAATCCGGTACGATACGCGCTTATCGGAGGATGAAAAGATAATCTCTTGCCGTAAATCAATGAGGGTGGACATGGGAATTTTTTCTACTATAAAGCCTGTTTGGGGGCAAAATTAGGAATTTTTTCCATTATAGCGGCTGTTTCTTGGAAAAATTTCCGCTATCGTGAAGACGGAAGGGTGATAGATAGCATTTGCACCCCCCTACCTCGGAATTATTCGCGCAATTCGCTTTGCTATGCGTCGGGTAGCCATCTTATCGGCCTGCGTTACGATAATCCTGAGCCAGTCGAAGTACAGCATGATGTAGAGCAGGGCCGTGCCCATCCACATTACGCCGATGTTGAACCATAGCGTTTTTATTTTTGCGCTGCCGATCATTTTGTAGGGCGCGTAGAGGTGCGCCCGCCCCCAGCGCGACGAGGGCTCACGGAAGATGGGGTCTTTTACCTGCACCAGCCGCGCGTCGCCGCTTATGCGGATTTTTTCAAAGTCATTCTGGTTGAGCACCACCTCCGCGAGGGTGTTGTTGTAGTATTTTCGCTTGAAGGCCACCAGCGCCTGCTGTCCGCCCAGCTGCTGCTCCAGCTCCAGCACCTTAGCGCTGCGCTCGCGCGACGCCGCGTCGGCCTGCGCGGATATGGCCTGCCGCAGCGCCGACAGGCTTTGCCGCAGCTGCTGCGCGTACTGGGGCGTGTAGGCCGCAACCCCAAAGCTGTCGGGCATGGGAATGGCTATGCCGTAGGGGGCGGCCATGCTGCGCGCTGCGGGGAGCTCGTTGCGCAGGAGGAGCAGCCTGTCGCGCGCCAGCTCGGGGTTGCTGCCGGCGTTGCGCAGCACCGAGCCGGCGTTGATTTCGAGCTGGGGAAGGTAGAAGCCGGAGGCGTACGCCAGCCGGCTCAGCTGCATGTCGTAGTCAAAGAAGCGCTTTTCGTAGCGGTTGTCGCTAAACTGCGCCACGGCGAGGGCTTCGTAGGCCCAGCGCGACACCATGGCGTCGGCAACGATGGGCACGTTGGAGGTGGAGAGGAGGGCAGTGTGCAGCTTGTCGAAGCGCACCACCACGCCGCTAAAGAGCAGCTGGGGCACCAGAATGAGCGGAATGAGGATGTATATTGCCACCTCCGAGTTGAGCGCCGACGAAATGTTAAGCCCAATGAGGTTGGAGCATACCGAAGCGGAGAACATGATGGCGAAAAACTGCGGCGTAAGCCCGTCAATCTCCAAAATGGAGTTGCCCACAAGGATAAACGAAAGCGACTGTATGGCCGAAACGATAAGCATCACCAGCACCTTGGATAGCAGGTAGCTGTTGCGGCTAAGGTTGAGGAACTTTTCGCGCTGCAGCAGCTTTCTGTCCTTTATTATCTCCTGCGCGCTTGCCGAAAGCCCGAAGAAGATAGCCCCCACCACGCACATGAAGAGGTAGGAGGGGATGTTGGCGTTTTCGCTAAAGACATACTCGCTGGGGTTGCCCGGCGTGCCCGCGATGAACTTGGTGAAGTAGCCCAGGATGAGCGCCAGCACGGGCGCTTCGAGCAGCGTGATGAGCATGTACTGCCGGTTGGCGAGCTTGGCCTTGATGTTGCGCCGCACGAAGACGAGCATTTGCTGCAGGCGTCCGGGGATTTTGAAGTCATTTTTCGGCAGGTCGCTTTTGGGGGGTCGCTCGCTCCAGATGCGGGGGTTTATTTTTTTCATGTAGCGCCGGTACCACTCCTCCGCCGTGCGCCGGCGCTTGCGGGTGAGGCGTCCGTACTCGTTTGCCGCGCGCGCCTCCACGATTTTCAGGATGAGGTCGGTGTTGACGTTGCCGCAGGTGATGCACTCGCTCTCCTCGGGGTTGATGAAGTGGGCGGCCTCCTTAAAGTACACGATAGCGTCCATGGGGTTTCCCTGAAAGATCACCCGCCCGCCGTGGTCCATCACCAGCACGCGGTTGAAGAGCTTGAACAGGTCGCTGGAGGGCTGGTGAATGTTCACCACCACCAGCTTTCCCCGCATGGACTGGCGCTTGAGCAGGAGCATCACCTTTTCCGAGTCGATGGACGAAAGCCCGGAGGTAGGCTCGTCGACAAAGAGCACGGAGGGCTGCCGCATGAGCTCCAGCGCCATGTTGAGCCGCTTGCGCTGCCCGCCGCTGATGAACTTGTTGAGCGGGTTGCCCACCTTCAGGTTGCGCGCCTCCACCAGGTCAAACTGCTCCACGGCGGTGGTAATTTCCTTCTCTATCTGCTCCTTGCTGTAGTCGCGGAAGCAGAGCAGGGCGTTGTAGTAGAGGTTTTCGTACACCGTGAGCTCCTCCACGAGCAGCTCGTCCTGCGGCACGTAGCCAATGGCGCCCTTTACGCTTTCGGGGTCGGCGTGGATGTCGTGGCCGTTGATGGTGATTTGCCCCGTGCGCAGCTTGAGGTGGCCGTTGAGCAGGTTGAGCAGCGTGGACTTCCCCACGCCGCTTCCGCCCATAATGGCCACCAGCTCCCCCGAGCGGGCGTGGAACGAAAAGGGGTGCACGCCGTCCTTGCTGCCGCGAAAGCGGTAGCTGATGTCGTGCGCAACGAAGGTTATGCCCTCATCCTCCTCGTTTTGCGTAAACGTGCTGATGACCTTGTTGTAGTAAATCGGGTCGATGCGGGGGCTGCGGATGACCGCGCCTACGCCGAAAATGTACGACCTGCCGACGTTGAGGTTGCGGCCGTTGAGGAAAAAGTTGCTTTTGCCAAAATATTTAACCAGCAGGGTATTGGTGCTTGCGATTAGCAAGACAAAAACTTTTCCTATCAGCTTTTTATTCTCCAGAAATCGGATGCCGGAGTCTGCGAAGGGGTTTGCGTGCGACACCAGCAGGAGGTTTTCGTTGAGCGGCATGGAGGTTTCGTTGCCCAGCATGAAGCACATGCAGTTGTTAAACTCCACCGGGCTTATGCGCATCAGGACGGCGAAGTGTCGCGCGGCCTCTACGACGTCGGGGGTGGCAATGTGCAGGTCGCCGACAAACTCAATGAGCTGCAGCACGACCCAGATTTTTTGGCGCTGCTCGTTGTCGCAGTTCACCTCGTCGGCCAGCTTGGAGAGCTGGTGGAGAAAGAGGTGCTTTGTTTCGGCGCGCAGCTGCTCCAGCTGGTCGTTGTCCTGCCTAAACCGCTCGTAGATACTCTCAAACTGCTGCAAAAAAACTTCGCTCTGCTCGTCGGTCAAATCTTTATCCTCCAGAAACCGGGCAAAGACAAGCTGTGCAGCCTGCTGCGTTACCTGAGCCTTGACCACAAACAGCGCAAACAGCTGCGTTAACGTTTTGAGTAGCGACTCGTTCAAGAATGGGTATTGTTTAAGAGTTGTGGCTCGTTTAGCCTTCTATATGGGTGAATATATTTTTGCAAAAAATTCTTGCAAATATACAACTTTTTCTCTGCATGGTAAAGCGCCTTCTTACGGCGGCGAAATCTTTTTTTTGAGGCGACACAAAAAAAAACATCCGTTTTTTGTTACATTTGTATTTTGAAAATAGCGGTTATCTTTACGCAAGAATGTTTTAGCATTATGGCAAAAGGGAAAGCGAAAGCAAAGGGAAAAAAGGCGAAGTCCTCCGGAGCGGGCGTCTTTATGAATCCGAAGACCGATTTTGGGTTCAAAAAAATATTGGGGCACAAGCGGCTGCTGATTATAGTGCTGAACGCACTTGGAGCGCTGCCCGAAAAAATTATAGACATAAAATACCTTCCCTTAGAGCAGCTGGGCGTTGCAAAGGAAAACCGGAAAGCCATCTACGATATTTAGGGAACCTCTAAAAACCCCAAACTCTGCGTTATGCTCCTTCGGCAAAATGCTCATTTACTTTAGTAAACTCCGCTTTTGCCTCAGTCGCAAGCCTTGATTTTGGGGTTTTTAGAGGTT
>JAIROF010000145.1 GCA_031257655.1 Prevotellaceae bacterium
AACAACCTCAGTAGCAGAGAGATATAATAGAAATAACAACCTCATTAACCTCATTAATGTAAATGATTTATAATCAGCACAATACTTGCCGCATCATACAATTTATGACATCACCCCAAAGACAACAATCCTTACTCTAACCGGATTTTACCTTCTTAAATTGCACATATACAGCCATTTGACTAAATATTTTAGAGCGGTCTGTTACTACTTTTGGTTCGTCATCGCAATCACAGCTTCTTTTTAAAGTCATTTCGCTGATATAGAGCGCAATATAAAGGTAAAGTCTGTCATAGCTTTCGTCAGGGTATGCGTGAATGGTTGAAGTGCACCCCTGTATACCCCTCTGTGGATGTTGTTGTCCATTCAAAATTATTTTTCGATTAACATTATTTGGCTATAAATATTTTTATAGGTGTGGGAAAATGTGTATTTTTGCGGCGTTTAAGTAATTTATGGTGCGGCAGTTCGCACATAGTACGGAATTTCACGATTTTTTTTTCGGGCAGTAGCCTGACAGAAGACGCAGACACGCAGACACACAGACACACAGACACACAGACACACAGACACACAGACACAGACACAGACACAGACACACACAGACACACACACACACACAGACACAGACACACACACACACACACACACACACACACACACACATCAGTAAGTTACGCTGCATAGCGCAGCGTGCGCCACACATGAAAAATTTCAATGCATATAATATTTCCTTCAATTTTTATTTTGATGGACAGCCTAATAGTGCGCTGTCGGTCGCTCATTTTTTTACCCGCCATAAATGAGCGTACATTATCTTCCCGCGTCCATTTGAGGCAAAGATCAAGAGCTGGCTTCCCCACGCTTGTATGTTTAGCCTTTTTTTTGTCGTTGAGCGCGGCGGCGCAGGTGAACTATTCGCCGAAGTATTTCGGCCCTAACGCCAACCCAGTCCATGCGTTTGGCAACGCCACCATTTTGAGCAGCACTACGCTGGAAGGTTCGGTGAGCTATTTCTTTGGAAGTGGCGACCAGACAGAAAACCTGAAGCTAAGCGTCGAAATACCGTTGCTGCCGTCCTTCGTATCGCTAAAAACATGGGGTTTTTTTCTTGAAAAGTACAGCATTGCACCGGAAGTAAATCGCTTTCGAGGGATGCAGTCCAACGACTTGAGCGGATCGGTCGGCGTGGGCGATGTTTACGTGCAAACGCGGATGCGGCTCGCAAAAGAAGCCCAATTTGTACCCGCCATCATCCTGAACCTGACCCTGAAAACCGCCTCATCAGACGAAAAAGGCTTTCAAAGCAGGCGCTACTTCGATACGCCGGGCTACTTTTTTGACATGGAGGTCGGAAAATCTTTTGTGGTATCCACCCGCCTTTTGGACGAAATACGGGTGGTTGGAAATGCCGGATTTTTGTGCTGGGAGACGACCGACAGCCGCCAAGACGACGCGCCGATGTATGGCGGCAGAGTTATCTTGTCACATCGCCTTTTGGATTTTGAAAATACGCTGTCGAGGTACAGAGGATGGATGCACAACGGCGATAGCCCGCTTGTCTATAGCGCATTGCTAAGGCTTAGGCAGAGCAAGGTAGCCTGCTTTGTGGAGTACAAGTACGGCCTCCGCGATTACCCCTACCACCTGTTGAGCCTCGGCATGTCAATATTCGTAGAAAAGCTGACGCCCAAATACAAGTAGGGGAGCAGGCTTCGTGGGCAGCCCCGCAGGGCAGGTGCACACAGCGATAGCAAAGAAAACTTGTGCGGCTTGCGAGTAAAATTGCTGATTTTTATCAATTTATAAAAATACAATTGTTGTAAAATGATAATAATCAGCAAGTTGAATATCGTGCGAAAGTTGAATTGATTGCATTTCCCCACCAGTAGCGGTAGAGCCATAAAATATTTGTGCTTTACTGCTTGTGCTTTACTGCTCATAGCTTCTCAAACAGGTTGATGTAGGGTTCAAACGCGTAAAGCTTATTCCGCTGCGCACCGGTTATTTCTCTCAAGATTCCCATTTTTTCCAAATCTGCAATCAGGTTATAGGCAGTTTGCGGCGTTTTGTTAATCAGCGCTACGGTCTCTGCAGACGAAACGATTGGTTTTTTATACATGGCATTGAGTAAAATCCGGGCATCTGCCCTACGCTTCCCTATTGCATCGATTTGTTTTTCAAGCGATTGGTTGAGTTGCATGGTGCGATTGAGCGTATCAACACCTTTTTGAGAGGTTTCAATAATACCTGTCAGGAAGAATTTGAGCCATTGCGCCAAATCGTTATGCGTGCGTACCCGCATAAGATTGTCGTAGTAGAGCGTTCGGTGCCGCTCGAAAAAGTCGGACAGGTAAAGGATGGGGCGCTTCAAAATGCCTTTGCTCACGAGGTAAAGCGTAATGAGCAACCGCCCTGTTCGCCCGTTTCCGTCAAGGAAAGGGTGTATGGTTTCAAATTGATAGTGTATCATTGCAATTTTCAGCAAGTCGGGTAGGTGGTCGTCTTCTGCATTGGCAAAATGCTCTATGTCGGACATCAGGCTGCCGATTTCGGTATGCAGAGGAGGGACAAAAGCTGCGTCGGCAAGCGAAGCTCCGCCAATCCAATTCTGGCTGCGGCGAAATTCGCCCGGTTGCTTGTGCTGTCCGCGAACTCCGTGCAGCAAAATTTTATGCGCCAGCCGAATCAGCCGCGTCGAAAACGGCAACGTGTGCAGCATATTTACCGCCTCGTTCATCGCCTGAATGTAATTTTGTACCTCTTCCCAGTCGTCGCGCTTCTCTGCCTGAATATCTGTTTTGCTCAAAAACGCTTCTTCCATTCGGGTTTGCGTCCCTTCAATTTTCGACGACTGTGTTGCTTCTTTGGCGATATGCATCTGTATAAACAGGTCTATATCAACATATTCGGAATACATATCAAGCCTGCCGAGAAACCTGTCTGCTTTGCTCAACAGCGCAAATACCGACATGTCATCTATTTGCCACAAGCGGTTTAGCGGCTCAGGCTGAAAACTTTTGTAACTACCCTGGCTGATATATTTTCCTGCGCTAAAATTTTTCATACGCTGAAATTATATTAATAATTCTGGTGATGTCATAAACTATGCGTGTCGCAAAGTATTGTGCTGATTACGAGTCGTTTGCATTAGTAAGATGGTGAGGTTGTTCTTTGTTCTATATCTCTCTGCTGCTGAGGTTGTTTTGTTGTTAAACCGAGCGTAGCGAGCTCACGAACACCTGAAAAAATAAGCACGAGTGAGTAAATTGGTTTTTTTCGCTTCCTACAATTTATGAGACTACCCAAAGACAATCCTTACTCTAAAAACAAGCGCGTTTTTTGGAGTAAAAAATCCGCTATTCTAAAAAACGGCTTGAAATTAGAATAAGGGGCTGCGCTATTCTAATTTTTTCTTTTGGGAACCTCCAAAAACCCCAAACTCTGCGTTATGCTCCTTCGGCGAAGTGCTCATTTACGGCGCTCATTTACGGTTAGCAGGCTCCGCTTTTGCCTCAGCCGCAAGCCTTGTTTTTTGGTTTTTTAGAGGTTTCCTCTTGAATAGCCGGCGCCTCGGCAAAGAGGATTGCCTCTATCCGCGCATTTTTTCCACCCATTTTCTTGCATTTACGAAAGCCTCTATCCAGGGCGTGACGTCGTCGGCGCGGTTGAGGAGGGGCGTGTAGGCGCACGTCCAGGGGTGTATGGCGCGCTCAAGGTGCGGCATCATGGCGAGGTGCCGCCCGTTGGCGGAGCAGATGCCGGCTACGGCGCTGGGCGAGCCGTTGGGGTTGGCGGGGTAGGCGTCGTAGGCGTAGCGCAGCACAACGCTGTAGCTGCCGCCGGGCGGCAGCTCGAGCTTGCCCTCTCCGTGCGCCACCCAAATGCCCAGCGTGGCGCCGCTGAGCGAGCCGAGCATCACGGAGCTGTTTTGCGGGATTTCTACGCCGATAAACCCGCTCTCGAACTTGCGCGAATCGTTGTGGAGGATGCGCGGCTTTTGCCTGTCGGCGGGCGTGATAAGCCCGAGCTCCACCATGAGCTGGCAGCCGTTGCAGACGCCCAAGCTCAGCGTATCGGAGCGGGCGTAGAAGCGCTCCAGCGCCTGCTTAGCCTTGGGGTTGTAGAGGAATGCGCCGGCCCAGCCCTTTGCAGAGCCGAGCACGTCGGAGTTGGCAAAGCCGCCGACGAATACGGCTACGTGCACATCCTCCAGCGTTTCGAGGCCCGAAACGAGGTCTGTCATGTGCACATCCTTTACGTCGAACCCCGCGAGGTGCAGCGCCCACGCCGTTTCGCGCTCGCACTGGCACCCTTTTTCGCGAATGGTGGCGGCGCGCACCCCCGAGGCTGCGCGGCGGTGAGGGTCTATGCCGTATTGGGCAAATGTGCCCGAAAAATGCTGCGGAAAGCGGTAGCGTATCGGCTGGCGCTTGTAGCCGTCAAACCTCGCCTTTGCCTGCGCTTCGCCGCTTTGCCTGCGGTCGAGCAGGTAGGAGGGCCTGTACCAGACGTCGCGCAGCTCGTCGATGCCGAGCTTGTACTTTTGCCCGTTGTGGAACAGGCGTATGGTTCGCGCCTGCGTTGGGCAGCCGATGGCTACGGCCTCAACGCCGTAGCGGTGCAGCATTTCCTTTGCGCGGGCAAGGTCCTGCACCTGTAGCACCAGCGCGGGATTTTCGGCAAACAGGGCGGCGTTGAGCGCGCCGAGGGGGGTGAGGTCAACCTCCAGCCCGCCCTCAAGGTTGGCAAAGGTCATTTCGAGCAGGGTGGTGACCAGCCCTCCTGACGACACGTCGTGCCCGGCAAGCGCCATGCCGCTTTCTACGAGCGCCTGCACTGCGGAGAAGGCGCCGGCAAAGTAGGCGGGATTGGCGACATCCGGGGCCGCTCCGCCCTGCTCGCCCAGCACCTGCGCCGCGCTGCTGCCCCCCAGCGTGAGCGCCGTTCGCGACATGTTGATGTAGAGCAGCGCGCTGCCTAAGCTGGGGTTGAGCACGGGGCTTACGATCTTGCGAACGTCGCTCACCTCGCCCACGGCGGAGATGATGACCGTGCCGGGCGCGTAAACCTTTTTTCCGTCGGGGTATTTTTGGGTCATGGAGAGCGAATCTTTTCCCGTGGGAATGTTTACGCCCAGCGCCAGGGCAAAGTCGCTCGCCGCCTTTACGGCGCTGTAGAGGCGCGCGTCTTCGCCCTCGTTCCTGCAAGGCCACATCCAGTTTGCGCTGAGCGAAACGCCCGTCAAGCCGCCTTCGATGGGCGCCCAGACGAGGTTGGTCAGCGCCTCCGCGATGGCCAGCCGCGACCCGGCCTCCGCGCTGATGAGCGCCGCCGCCGGAGCGTGCCCAATGGAGGTGGCAACGCCTCGCCGCCCCTGATAGTCGAGCGCAACGGCCCCGAGGTTGTTGAGCGGAAGCTGGATTTCGCCCGCACACTGCTGCATGGCAACGCGACCCGTTACCGAACGATCGACCTTGTTGGTGAGCCAATCCTTGCAGCCTACCGCCTCAAGCTTAAGCACCTCCGGAAGAAGCTCCTCAAAGGATATTGTTGGAAACATAGCTGTTGAGTTGAAAGTTGAAAGTTGAAAATTCAGAGAATTTGATTTGTCACAGCGCAATTTCAGAGCACCTGATTTGGCCAGCGCAATTTCAGAACTCCTGACTTAGGGGCTGTCAATAAATAAATATTTCATTTCCGGATTACCTTGCTTCGTACATCGCAACTCCTTATAATGATGGTCGCCGCACGCGACGACCCTACAAATGGTTGCCGTAAATGGTCGCCGTAAATGGTTGATTTGTGTAGGGTCGTAGCGTGCCGCGACCATCATTGTTGCGAGGCACGAAGCAAAGTTTTGCGCCCATGTTTTCCATAAATAACGCTATGTCAGCAGCAAGCAATTCTGTAGGTCAGGAACTCTGAAATTTTGAAAATTTGGAAAATTTGGAAAATCCCCTTGGCAGCTTCGGCAATTCAGCGCTGCGAAGGTACAAAACTTGCAGAACAAAAACAAAAGCGCTGCCGGTTGGAAAATTGAAAATAATGAGCGTACAAGGCTTTTCGCTATTTTTTCGGATGCTGCCGTTGGTTTTGTTTTTTTGAGTTTTCGTTGTATCTTTGCGCTGCTTTTGTAAAATCATTCTTTAGACAAATTAACCAATAGGCTTTATACGGATAATCAATAGCCTTTATACGGATTAAGCAACATTGAAACAACAACGGTATTGATAATCAACATAGCTATAAGCTGGTTGATGTAATACCTAATATATTTGAATAAATCATGTTTATCAACGCTGCCGGTTACTACATCCCCTCAAAAAGGGTGCCAAACGATTATTTTTTGACAGTGAACGGCCTTACGGATGAGTGGATTTTTCAGCGAACCGGCATCAAAACCCGCGCATGGGCTACGGAGGAGGAAACGATTGACTACATGTGCATCGAGGCGGTGAAAGACGCCCTGCCTCGGCTGCCGTACAGCGTTGCCGACGTCGATTTGGTAGTGTTTGCCTCCTACTCGCCGTCGGACACGGTGGCTACAACGGCGCATATTGTGCAGCGCGAGTTCGGGATAAAAAATGCCAAGGCTTTTTACATTTCGTCGGCCTGCTCGTCGGCCATGAATGCAATGGAAATTATAGCGCTGTTTTTTGCCGGCGGTAAGGCGTCGAAGGCGCTGCTCCTTTCGGCCGACAGAAATACCAGCTACTACAACCCGCAAGACCCCAAAGCCGGCCACCTGTGGGGCGATGCCGCCACCGCCTTTTTCTTTTCTAAGGAGCGCACCTCCAGCGAGCGCACCGGCGCCAGCGAGCCGCTGGTGGTGGACGTTACTACGCACGCGCTGGGGCACGTGGGCAAAGGAAAAGAAGGGGTTTACCTTGACCCCCGCAAGGAGGGCATACAGATGCACAACGGCCGGGATGTGTTTACGCATGGCTGCGCTCACATTGCCGGCTGCGCAAAGGAAATTACCGAAAAAAACGGCTACGCCATCGCCGACCTCTCGTACTTCATTTCGCACCAAGCGAACATGCGCATTGTGAACCACGTCATCAACCAGCTGGGCATACCCGCAGAAAAGTCGCTGAGCAACATCAGCGAGCTGGGCAATACCGGCTCCGCGAGCTCCATGCTCATTTTTGCCCAAAGCTACCCCCGCTTCCGCGCCAACGACCTGATTTGCATTTCGGTGTTCGGAGGCGGGTACTCATCCGGCGCTTGCCTGATAAGATTTTAATCCGCTATGCTTTACGGGTGCTGACAGCTTCTATTCCTATTTCTATCTCTGCTACATCTCCAGCGCAGGTTACACGAAAAACAGGTGATGCCATAAATTGGCGGAGTGAAAAACCTAATTTACTCACTCGTGCTTATTTTTGGTGTTCGTGAGCTCGCTGCGCTCGGTTACACCTAATTTAAATAACAAAACAACCTCAGTAGCAGAGAGATATAGTATGAACAACAACCTCATTACCCCATTAAAGCAAATGGTTTATAATCTGCGTAATGCTTGCCATATCATACAATTTATGACATCATCACAATCTTTTCATAGCACCGCAAAAAAAGAATTAGCCGGAATATCGCCGGAATGCAAGAGTAGGCGATCCGCTGCATACCCATTGTGCTCACTTAGAGGGATATGCTGCTTGGCGGCTTTGCTTGAATATCAGCGCAAAAGCTACCGCCACCGTTAGCGCGTATCCCGCAAAAACGTACCACGCGGTTGGCCAGCCGCAGGCGTCCACCACCGCTCCGGCTGCGTACGACCCGATGAGCGCCCCCAGCCCGTTGGTCATGATCATAAAAACGCCCTGTGCGCTGGCGCGGATGGCGCTGTTGGTTTCCTGCTCTACGAACAGCGAGCCCGATATGTTGAAAAAGTCAAACGCCACGCCGTACACCAGCATGGAGAGGATGAGCATCCACACGCCGCCGCCCGGGTCGCCTGCGCCCAGCAGGCCAAACCGGAATACCCATGCAACCATCGAAATGAGCATGACCCGCTTGACGCCAAACCGCCGCATAAAAAACGGGATGAGCAGGATGCACAGGGTTTCGGAGAGCTGCGAAAGCGAGATGAGGATGTTGGCGTGCTCCACCCCAAAAGCGTTTCGATGCTCCTGCATGCTCCCAAAGTGGCTCGTAAGGTAGGCGTTTCCAAAGGCGTTGGTGATTTGCAGCGACATGCCGAGCAGCATCGAAAAGAAGAAGAAGACGGCCATTTTCCTTTGCCTGAACAGCGAAAATGCCTGCAAGCCGAGGCGCTCCACCCACGATTTCTTCTCCACGCGCCGGCTCACCGCGCACCCGGGCAGGGTGAAGGCGTACACGCCAAGCGCCAGGCCCAGCCCTGCCGACAGGTAGAGCTGGTTGGCGCTGGCGGCCAGCTTCAGCAGGTCTACCGCTACCATGGCGCAAATAAAGCCCACGGTGCCCCACACGCGGATGGGCGGAAAGGCCTTAACCGCATCCCGCCCGGCGCGGCTCAGCGCGCTGTAGGCCACCGAATTGGAAAGGGCAATGGTGGGCATGTAGAACATCACGCTCAGCAGCATGAGCGGGTATAGCCGCGCGTAGTCCGTTTGCGGGGCGGCGGCAAGCAGCAGCAGCGCAGCCGCGATGTGGCAGCTCCCCAGCACCTTTTGCGCCGGGAGCCACCGGTCGGCCACCACGCCCATAGCGGCAGGCATGAACAGCGAAGCGATGCCCATGGTGGCAAAAAAGCTGCCCGTTTGCAGGCCGTCAAAGTGCAAAACGCCGCCCAGGTACGCCCCCAGCGAAATCAGCCAGGCCCCCCACACCGCGTACTGCAAAAAGCTCATCACTATGAGCCTGAACTTTATACTCATAACGTTGATTTTGGCTAAAAGGTTGAAAATGCTTTACCTCAGCTGTTGAGCGCGCTCTCCACGATAGCCTTCATCAGCGCCACCGTACCGTCTACGCCCAGCAGCGAGGCGTCGATGGCGAAGTGGTAGGACGACGCCATGCCCCACTCCTTGTCCGTGTAGTACTTGTAGTAGGCGGCTCTCGACTTGTCGGCCTTCCGCATTATTTCCTTCGCTTCGCCGCTGCTCACGCCGTGCCGCTCGGCGATGGCTTTGATGCGGTTTTCGGGCTTGTTGTGGATAAAAAAGCTGACCAGGTCGGGGTTGTCGCGCAGCACGTAGTCGGCGCAGCGCCCCACCAGCACGCACGATTCGCCCTTGTCCACGATGCTGCGGATGGCGTTGCTCTGGAGCAGAAACAGCCGCTCGTTGGACAGGATGTCGGGGTAGGGCGTGTAGACGCCCAGCGCGGGAAACCCTACCGAAAAAACGTACGGTAGCCCGCTGGACGTTCTTTCGTCGGCCTTTTCAAAAATCTCGTCGCAAAGCCCGCTTTCCTTTGCGGCCGCCGCAAGCAGCTCCTTGTCGTAGTAGGCCATCGAAAGCTCTCCTGCCAGCTGCCGGCCGATGAGACGACCGCCGCTGCCAAACTGCCGACCTATGGTGATGATGGCTCGCTTCTTCATCTTTACGCTTTTTTTTTAGGGGGTGATGCTGATGCTGATGCAAGTTGAAAGCTACCCATTGAGCTCCCTAAGCATTCGCTATTGCCTGGCAAAAGTACATGAAAAACTCGGGTTTCCCAAGCGCGGGCCATGAAAAAAGTTTTTTTTACGGAGGAGAACGGTAGGGGAGCCTATAGCCCCCCCCAGGCGCTACGCTCCGCTGGTTAGCCGGTAGCGGGGGAGGGGGGAGTAACCTTATTTTTGACCTTATTTCCTGGCGTGCACCGGCAGGGGCGGCACTTGATTGCCCGTATGCTTTGGCATGCGGATACAGCGTACTCGCTTTTCTTAATTCCCCAGAAAACGCCTCCGGCATTTTCAAGTGCCGTCCCCTGCGGAACTGCCCGTATGCCCGCTCGCTGCGCACCTGCTCCGTATGCTAAAGCATACGGTTAACCAAGTGTCGTCCCTGCGGGACTTGTAAATGGCTTGCGCCGAGCGTTCGAGTTTTTGCGAGAGGGTACGGATGCTTTCAAATTTTGGCTCTATCGTTATTTGTGGGTAGTGTCCATGATCTATTGATATGAACTTTAATTGGCAAATGATCAAACAGGTATCAATTTCACCAAAATATTGCAAATATTTGATAGCCAATAAAATATGTTTTTGTGTTAATAGAATAAGGACATCATCCCAAAAAAGAATTAGCCAAATTTTCGCAGATTTTGCTTGCGCCCAAAGAACCTCATTTACTCACTCGTGCTTATTTTTGGTGTTCGTGAGCTCGCT